>CASEVT010000001.1 GCA_949291445.1 uncultured bacterium
AGCAATGATCCAAAACGGAGGCCGCAACGGCGTTTCTCTCTCCGCCGGCTTAAGATGGGCTTTAGGCAAGGATCCTAAAAAAGAGTAGTACCAAAGCTATTACTTGCTGTTAATTTCTAAAATTTGTGTGATATATCACGTATATAATTTATTCTGCGAAAATCATACATTTGGAAGAGAACAGCGCTTTTTTTTGTGTGTATAATTGTGTCTATGTTACAAGAAGCTACAAAAATAATTCAGTCCGCTTTTCATGATAGTTTTATAAAAAGATTAAGTTTATATCTTCATGATTGTGTCAGGGAAGAAGTACAGAGTTCTACTTTTAGAAACTTAAAACAAGACAAGGATAACAAATGGATCTTTCTGTCCGGTGAAGAACAATTGTTTTCTAATTTTGACAAGCCGCTTTACTTGGATGGCTCTGATAGTTCCTTAACTGAGCTTATGATTCAGAGTGAAATGAGCCAGAAAGACAAGTATTTGATTTACGGGCATCTTTTTTTAGTCGGCAAAAGTTCTCGCTCTAAGAAAAAAAATGAGTTCCTTACTCCGCTTTTGTACTCTCCTTGCAAGCTTGAACGTGATGGAAAAAATATTTGCTGCTCTCTTCAGGATGAATTGATATCTTTGAATACCGGTGCTTTGACTGCTCTTATGCGTAAAAGTGATGATGAAGACGAAATGGAACACATGCTGGATGGGTTGTTGGATGTTGTTCCTGAGTTGCCCCTTTCTCAAGAAAAGCTTGAGGTATTTTTGACTACTTTGAAGTCCATTTTGCCTGATGTCGATATTTCTTTAAATCACGAAAATGATGATGTTGATAATAATATTAGCTCTTTCGCTGATGATTTCTATTCGCAAAAAGTTAATTTTGATAATCTCGATGAATTTACGGATTCTGAACAGCCTTCTAAGTCTGCTTTGAAACTCGATAGGGTCTGTGTTACCGGTCAAAGTGCCGTTATTCTTACTAAACGACCGTCTATTACTGCCGGTGTTTTGCATGAATTGACTCAAATTTCTGAAAAACCAAGCGGTATATTTAGAGAAACTGCTCTATCCGTTGTTAATGAAGAGTATTTGCAAGGTATTGGTAAGCTTTTTGATAAGTCCGTCAAGGCTCAAAAAGATTTAAAAAATTTCTTTCCTGTGACTCCTCTCTCTTTGAGTGATTCTCAGGAAGATGTTATAAGAAAAATTGAGCAAAACCCTTTGGTCGCTGTTTACGGTCCTCCAGGTACCGGTAAGTCTCAAACTATTGTCAATCTCGTTGCTCACCTTATTGCTAACGGTAAAACGGTTTTGGTTGCTTCCAGAATGGATAAGGCTGTTGATGTCGTTGCTCAACGTCTTAACGAACTTGGTGCTCCGTTTCTTGCTCTTAGGGCTGGCAGGTTGAACTATCAAAAGCAACTTAGCTTTAAACTTCAGGATTTGCTTTCTAATAAAGTTGATATCGATACGGGGTTTGATGAGGCTATTTTAGTCGATGTCGATGATATGGCTGATTTGCTCAAAACTATTCATGAGCTTGAAGATAAGTGTAACAAAATTATTGCCTTCGAGGATGAGTGGTACCAAGCTTTCGCTCACAAACAAAATTTGAATTCTAATCTCGATGAGTCCCTCTTTATTCATCGTAAATTGCGTAAAGATGAAGTTGAGCTATCTAATAAAATTATTTTGTCTATCGAAAAAAATTCTATTAAATCTGGGATCTTTTCGAAATTAAAAACTTTTTTTGATTCCTTAAAATTGAAAAAAACTCTCGGGTTGTCTAAATTTAAACCTGACTTTGAATCTATCTCAAGACTAAAACAGGAGCTTGAAGTATCTAAACTTGAGTGCGATGAGAAAATTATTGAAACTCGTATTCATAATATCGGTAATATTCATCAGCTTTTACTTCAGATAAAAGAGTTGAAAAAACGCCAGAAAAAATTGGCTGTCGATATCTTGAAAAATCGTAGAAGAACCGCTTTGAAAGGGCTTTTGAGAGATCAAGTTAAAAGACAACGTCTTATTGTTCATACTAAGGCTATCGTTGAAAGAAAGAAAAATCTTCAAAACAGGTTGCTTGAAGAAGAAGATTTTCGTCCACTATTGGAAGCTTTTCCTTGCTGGTGTGTCACTACTTACGCTGTTTCAGGCTCTTTGCCTATGAAGTCCGGTCTGTTTGATGTCGTCATCATCGATGAAGCTTCTCAGTGTGATATTGCCAGTTGCTTCCCTATTCTGTATAGAGCTAAAAAGGCCGTTATCGTCGGTGATGACAAGCAGCTTCCGCATCTTTCCTTCCTTGAAAAAGCTAAAGAACAATCCTTCTTGAGTCAGTACGAAATTCCCGACAAATATCAGCTTATGTGGCGTTTTAGAACTAACTCCATGTTTGATCTTGCTAATTACTATTCGATGAATCCTGTGCTTTTGGATGAGCATTTTAGAAGTGCTTATCCTATTATTCAGTTTAGTAACAAAGAATTCTATGGAGATCGTATACGTATTATGACCAAGGATTCCGGTGATAATAACGTTTTGGAATTGCATCATGTTAAAGATGCTCGCTGCGATTCTGATGCCACAAGAAATCGTGCCGAGGTTGAGGCTGTTATTAAACGTGTCCTTGAATTGATTGCTGATGATTCCGAAAATACTGACTCTCCACTTTCTATCGGTATTATCTCTCCTTTTAGAGGTCAGGTCGATTTGATTCAAAAAGCTCTGTGTCAGGTGCTTACCGAAACTACTATTAAAAAACATCAGATTGAAGTCGGTACTGCTCATACTTTTCAAGGTGATGAACGTGACGTAATGATACTTTCTTGGGCTGTCGCTGATAATAGTTTCTCTCAGAGTTTGACTTTCCTACAAAAACCTAATCTCTTTAATGTTGCTATTACCAGAGCAAGAAAAAAATTGATCTGTTTTATCTCTAAAGACCCCAAGTCGCTTCCTCAAGGACTTCTTAGAGATTATATTGAATATATTCAAGCTTATATTTCAGCTGTAAAGTCTGATAATTTCTCAAAAAATAAATATAAAAATGAATTTGAACAAACTGTTGCTGAATCTCTCATTATGGAAGGGTTTCAAGTTTCTTCAGGAAATATGGCTGCCGGGGTTTATCCTGACTTGTTGGTTAAAAATGAATTCGGTGATGAGTTAGTTGTTGAATGTGATGGGGTTGGTGATGTTGATGTTACTTCTTCGTCCGTTAATCCTATTAAAAAACAAACTATACTTGAAAGAGCCGGCTATTCAGTTGTGCGTGTGAGCTTTAGAGAATGGGCTTATAGCTCTGCGGCTTGTGTTGACAGAATTAAACAAAAATTACTCTAAAAATATAAGTCCGATACAAACTGTATCGGACTTATATTTTTGTGTTCTGTTTAATCTATTTTAGCGTGAATGTTGCGTTAACTACTGCTATGACCTTTTTCTCAATAGACTTCGTATCGTTTATTCCGTAATCCGAAACTTCTGTAGAATTTTCAGGTACTATTTGGAATACTCCCATTTTTGCATTGTTCATCACTCCAATTCTGCCTTTTGTACTTTTAACCATGCTTTCGGCTCTTTGTTTTGCATTTTTTGTTGCTTCTGCCAGTACTGCAATTTTTAGATCATCAAGATTCGATACAAAGTATTGTACATTGTTGTAACTTATTTCTACATCTTTTTCAATCAGTGAGGAGGCATTTTTTGAAATATCAGTTATTTTTTCGATGTCTTTTGATGTCACTGATACTGTCTGCGAAAGTCTGTATCCTTCAATTAAATTTGTTTCATATCCGTTGCCGGTTCTTTTGTACATTGCATAACTGTTTACCGGTGAAAAGTGGATTTCATCTTCTTTGATTCCGCTTGCCGTTAAAAATGATTTGATTTCGTTTGAGTCTGATGAAAGCTTTGCATAACCGGCTTTTATGTTTGCGTTCCTTGTTTCGAAAGTTGCATTCCAAGTCGCAAGATCTGATGTTACTTTTTGACTTGCCGAGCCGGTGACTGTTATTGCTTGGGTTTGCAATTTTTGAAAATTAATCATTGCTCTTGAAAAGATAAATGTTGAT
>CASEVT010000002.1 GCA_949291445.1 uncultured bacterium
GTAGGCGGCGCAAAAACCGGTTCAGGTTCACGGACTTCATCACCATCACCGAGCTTTGCACCCAGTTCAAGCGGCAGCTCTGGCGGCAGATTTGCATCATCAGGCAGCGGCTCAAGCCGTGGCAATGTCGGTAACCCGGGTCCCGGTAACCCTAAAGGTGCCCCAGGCATCGATGCTTTAAAAGAACCGGACTTTGGACCTTATATGAGAGAATTACAAAGAAGAATAAAAATGAATTGGGAACCACCAAAAGGTAACGAAAGTAAACGAGTCGTACTATTGTTTAGAATAGGCAGGGATGGCAGATTACTTTCTAATAAGGTTTACAAATCATCAGGACTTGCGGTTGCAGACAATGCTGCGAAAGCTGCTGTTGAACTCACTGCTCCGTTCAAGCCGCTACCGCCGGAATATAAAGGTGACAGCGTTGATATACAGTTTACCTTTGACTACAATGTGTTCGGCGCAACAAGTTATTACTAAATAGAAATAGAAAAATGAGGATTAAACTATGGATTTACTTTTGAACGCAATGATTGAAGATATTTGGATTATAGCACCAATTCTTCTGTGCTCGTTTTTGACAATTGGCGTTGTTATTAACAGAATTTACTACTACAAAAAGAACAAAAGAGATGTTGTTCTTTTCATCCCTAAACTTCAAAAAGAACTCGCAAGAAACAATCTTGACGGCGCACAAAACCTTAGCGTACAGCTTGGCGGTATCACAGGCGAAGTTAGCGAAGAAGCTGTCAGAATTTTTTCTGAACAAAAAGAAGGATTTTCACGCTCTTTTGATATTGCAGCAAGCTTGGCAACAAGAAAACTTGAAACTCACCTTACTATTTTAGGTACAATAGGTGGTGTTTGCCCGTTTTTGGGTCTGTTTGGTACTGTCGTCAGAATACTATACACATTTCAGGATTTAGCCGTTCAGGGTAACCAATCTGCTGCAGTTGCCTCAGGTATTGCTTCTGCACTTATTGCAACTGCTCTCGGGCTTGGAGTTGCTATTGTTGCAGTTATTTTCTACAACTACTTCCAATCTACTGTTAAAAGATTTGAAGACGATTTTCAACTTATTAAGTTGTTATTCTTGAGCTTCGTTGACAACAATGAAGATTTAACAACCTTAAATCAACAAACAAATATTGCACTATAGACTTTACGGAAAGTATTAACAATGGCTTTTAAAAATGCAAAAGGCAAAGAGGCCTTATTTACAGAGATAAATATAACTCCATTAACAGATATTTTTCTTGTTCTGTTGATCATAATGATGGTTATTGCTCCTACATTTCAATCCATAGACAATAACATTAAAGTACCGGAAATTAACAGCGGGATTGCTGTGGAACAGAAAAACGCAACAGTATCTGTCACACGTGACGGTTTATTTTATTTAAACGGACAGCGGGTTCAAATTGAAAATCTGACCGCTGAGCTCGAAAAAGTGAAGCCCACGCTTGAAAAAAAAGAAGTTGTTGTTAAGGCTGATGAAAAAGCAAAAAGTAAAGAAATTCTCAAAATTATGCAAGCTGCGCAGGCTGCAGATTATGAAAAGCTCATTGTCGCCGGTGAACCACTTTCCAAAAAGGAACAAAAACAACTAAAAAACGATGAAAACAAACAAAGTTCACAAACTAGTGAAAAACAATACCAAGGAACTTTAGGTGAAATTCCTTCAGAAGAATAGAGGTAAAAAGTGCCAAAACAACGTGATACATTTAATGACATTAATATTACACCATTAACGGATATTTTTCTTGTTTTACTAATCATTATGATGGTTATTGCACCTTTGCTCGATCAACAGGGTCTGAACTTAGCTGTTCCCAACAATGTTGAGGTAGAAGAACTGAAGGATAATAAGCTTATATCAGTAACTGTTTCCAACGATGATAAGTATTATATTGAAGATCAAGAAATTGCAGCAAATGAGCTTGAGTCGGTAATTAAAGACAAATCTAAGGAACTTCCGGAAGGTTTGCTAATCATGGCAGAGCCAGATGCATCACATGGGGCGGTTGTTAAGCTTATGGACAACGCTCGCAATGCCGGTGTTACAAACATTTCAATCTCCGAATCATAAAAAATACAAAATTATAGACTAAAAATAATTTTGCATATATCTGCAATTACAAACAAGACAGTCAATAGCAAAAATATTCCAAGCACCAAGTTATCTCTAAAAGAGTAGCTATATTGCGGCAAAAAAGAATAATAAGGCATCTGCTCAACATTCAATCCTAATGAAACCGCTTTTTGAAAATCAATTACAGCCAATTCACTTTTATTTAGAGCATAATAAAAAGCGCCACGCCGATAAAACAACAACGGATCATCCGGATGGTGGAGGATTTGCTCACTCAAAGAGCAAATCTGTTGCTCTATGTTTGAAATATTTTCATTCATTGACATAACTAACTAAAAAATTAGTAACCTAAAGACCATTTGAACGGTTTTTGACCGGCATCACTGGCAGAAAGCTTATTCACACCGGCAGCGGCAGTTTGTTTAACCTCAATAACATTTTTTGCCTTATGGAGTAATTTTTTCTGCTGCATTGCCTTATCAACATTATAATAAGACTTCAAATAGTCCAACTTATTTTGCAATTCAACATTTTCATCATTAATAGCCAAAGTTTGTTTACGATATTTATTAAGCGTAATCTCAGAGGCAGTCACAAAATAGTAGCTGACCGCCGAAATTAAAATAAACGCTGTTAATATAAGACATAAAGTTCTATTCACCCTTGTAATCGCCATTTCTTTGTAAGTTTTTTTTGGAAAATACCCATCAATTATTGGACTAGAAGCATATTGTGTATTATTGTATGAAGTATTGTGATTTTTCCCTAAATCAATTGCAGGTTTTGTCAATTTAAATCTCCCATGACGAAATTTTCTTAGCAGCCCTCAGTTTAGCTGAGCGTGACGGAGGGTTTTTCTCTAATTCTATATGTGACGCCGTTATTGGCTTTTTGTTTATCAACTGAAGCATTGGAGGCTTGCAGTGACAAACCGGTTCGTAAGGTTTGCAGCGACATTTCGCACTGTAGTACTTAAAGCACTGCTTAATGAGTCTGTCCTCTAATGAGTGAAAACTTATTATACTTATTA
>CASEVT010000003.1 GCA_949291445.1 uncultured bacterium
AACTTATTTAAAATTTCATTTTTTTCAAACTCCAACGACTCAATTTCATCCTGCGAAGAATTAACTGAGTTTAGCTCCTGAACAAACCCGTCATAAGCATTGAGTACTTGCTCCAGTGTTGAGCCGTATTTACGTTTCAATTTATCCAAAGTATCAATTCGCAATTGAATATCATTCAAACGCTCCTCGTCAACAGACAACGATTCAGCATAATCACGCAATGCTCCTGATATATCCTTCAGTACTTCCTGACAATTTATTATTTCCGATTCATAATCGGCTAAATTAGAATCAAACTCAGCTGCCTTTGATATGTTGTATTTTATCTTACCCAGAACAGAAACAATGCTCGATTCTTCACCATACAAATTCCAATAGCTGGAATAAGTTAGTTCCTTGAGCTTTTCGGCATTTGTCAAAACCTGCAATTCATTTTCCAAATTAGAATCCTCATTCAAATCAGTTATCTGTGCAGATTCTATCTCATTTATTTGAAACTTTAAAAAATCAATTTGCTGTTCAGTCAACTCCGTCTTATTTTTAGCATTTTGTAACTTGCGCAAAACCTCATTATAATCAGAATAAAGAAACTTATACTCATCAACCAAAGAACTATGTGCAAAATCACCATAATTATCCAAAAGGTTAATATGATGCTTAGGTTGAATATAAGTATACGTCATATGCTGGGAATGAATATCGATAAACATTTCACGAATTTTTTTCATGACATCTTGCGCAACCAAAACGCCGTTAACCCTTGAACGAGAGCCGTTTTCAGATATTTCACGGGATATAATTAATTCATCATTAAAAACTTCGATCCCTTGTTCTTCAAGTATTGACAAGTCCTGAGCGCAAACTTGCATAACTACCTCAATGATAGCCCTATTCTTACCGGTTTTTATAAGTTCACGGCTGGCACGCGCACCAAAAGCAAGATCAATAGCATTTATTATAATACTCTTACCCGCACCAGTTTCACCGGTAATTACATTGAATCCCTTATCGAAATTCACTTCCAACTCATCAATCAATATAAAATCTTTTATCAACAATGACTTAATCATACTACCGTACCGGAGCCACTCCCCACTGCAACTTTTGTCTCAGAATTGAATAAAACCCGTTATTTTCGTTGTTTAAAACAACGAGTTTTGCTCTGTACTTACTTTTTTCTATTTTAACATACTCATCAGCTGCCATATCAATCGTTGTTTGCCCGTCAGCAGAAAGTTTAATTCCGGAACAAGTATCACAGCTTGAGATTTTAATAACTTCTTTTGACGGTATAACAAGCGGTCTTGCAGTTAGAGTATGAGGACAAATTGGGACAATAACAACCGCATCAACCCCGGGCGCTATCACTGGTCCTCCGGCTGAAAGTGTATATGCCGTAGAACCGGTCGGCGTCGATATGATTAGCCCATCTGCCAGATAATCGCATACCGGCTTGTCATTTATAAATAAATACAATCTGGATGTTCTTGAGAATGTATCACCCTTTATTACAATGTCATTCAATGCAGTGACCTTACCGTCAAAAGCAGAAAGCATCATCCTCTCTTGAATGACAAACTCATTATTTTTAAGCTTCCCTATAACAACATCCAATTCATCAGGACCTGCCTGAGCAAGAAAACCCAATCGACCGAGATTTATCCCCAAAATAGGTAACTCATTATATATCCTTGCCGCCTTGAGTAAAGTCCCGTCACCGCCCACCGTGATAATAAACGTTGCTTGCTTTGAGCTAACAGTTGAAGGGACTATCTCTGCATTCAAACCGTGAGAACCCAAAACACCAACCACAACCTCTGCCGTAGAACAAGACTCAGGCACATCCCCGTTATAAACAACAGCTATATTTTCAAACGAAACTTTTCCCAATAACTCTTTTTCACAACCGCTCATAAGTAAATTATACTATAAAACAGGAATTAAAAAGTTACTTTTTACATTTTTCATAAGCAGCATCCAATGCACCGCAACAAGATTTTTCATAAGCATCATCGACATCAACAGCAGACATCAACTCATATGCTAAATCTCCTGCATTCAGCGCATTATAAGCAAGCTGGGGATTCTTCATAAAAATATCCATATCTGATTTAAAATTAATCGTTGAAGATTTGCTAATCTGAGATTTTCCGGCAATAGCCTTGGGATCTTTATCCAAAGAAGTCTCTTCCTTTGGCAAATCTTTTGCACCATCCACTGTCGGCGGCGTCTTATCCTCACCTTTTTTCATATTTGGTGCATAATTCTGGTGCATTCCGCTTATATTTAAATTATTATTCAATTCTGGCATCTTACTCTCCTTTCTGATCGCGCTTGCGATCATTTCGGGTTTATTTTTTTATTAACTTCTTTTCGTTTTTCTATTCACTTCTCGTGTTCTCATGCTTAAAAACATGAACTAATTTTTTTTTGCTAGTTAATTTAAAAAATATATATCATTTTTTAAAAATTTTAGCTCTCGATTTGCTAAAAGTCAATAATATTAAGACAAATCCGTTAAAAAAAAAGAGTATATACGATATTAACATTTCTTCACATTTCCCAAAATTACGACCATCCGCAACAACTGTAAAGAAATGTAACAGTATTTTTTAAAATTGAAATTTGAGAGTGGATATATACTTTATATATATGTAAGCAATAACAAATCAAACATTAGATAAAGACGAGACTTTCATACATACAAACCTACCTAACTTCCTAACCTTCCCTTCCTATTAAAGTATTGCTCCAATCATTTATGATTAGAGCTTTTTTTTGCACGAGAAACAAATAAATCAATAAACTATGTAGTAACAGCCTCTATCGATTGAAAAGCAATATCTAACAACTCAGAAATCTGCTCAAGCGAAATAATTAACGGAGGAATAAAATATATTACATTCCCAATTGGTCTCAAAATTGCACCACGCTGCATAGCCTCCTTAAAGACCCTATGTCCGATCCGCTCCTCAAATGAATACGGGGTTTTAAGATTTTTATCTTTAACAAGTTCTACAGCTCCAACCAAACCTATACATCTCACGTCACCAACATGCTCAAGTTGATTAAATTTTTGTAATTTATTATGAAAAAAGCTAATTTTCGAATCCAAATTTTCGATTATTTTTTCTTCCTGCATAATTTTCAAAGTCTCATTAGCAACAGCACAAGCAATAGGGTTGCCCGTAAAACTATGTCCGTGATAAAACGTCTTTAGGTTAGAAAAATCGTCATAAAAAGCATTATAAATTTTATCTGTAGTAACAGTAGCAGCAAGCGGGACATAACCGGCTGTAATACCTTTTGCAAGGCAAAATATGTCAGGTCTAACATTCGTATGCTCAAAAGCAAAATATTTTCCTGTCCGTCCAAAAGCCATCGCCACTTCATCGTCTATTAGTAAGATATCGTATTTTTTACACAAATCGCCAAGACGATTCAAGTACTCTGCAGGATAAACTCTCATGCCTGCAGCACCCTGAACTAAGGGCTCAACGATAATTGCCGCAATCTGTTCATGCCGTTCAGAAAACAGCCGTTCAACCGCCCAAAGGCATTCGATGTTGCAATCAGTCTTTGAGCAATTTTCAGGGCATCTATAGCAATACGGAGCAGGAACCTTCAACGTCTCAAAGACCAGAGGGTTAAAGATTTTTTTATAAATATCAATTCCTCCGACAGAAACTGAACCCAACGTATCACCGTGATAGGAGTCTGTCATAGAAACGAAATATTTTTTTTCGGGCTTACCACTTTGATACCAGAACTGGTAAGCCATTTTCAATGCCACCTCAACAGCAGTAGAGCCGTCGTCAGAATAAAAGACTTTTGAATAAGGTTCTTTAGCCAATTTTATGATACGTTCAGCCAATTCAATAGCCGGTTTATGAGTAAAATCAGCAAGCAATATATGCTCAATTTTAGCCGCTTGCTCAGAAAGTACCTTGTTAAGTCTGGGATGAGAATGCCCCAAAGTATTTACCCACCAAGAGGCAACCCCGTCAATGTATATATTTCCGGATGAATCAAAAACATACACCCCCTCACCACGTTCTATAAGGGTAGGCTTGAATTCCGCTCCCTCATATTGTTTATGTTGGGTGTCAGGATGCCAGACATATTTTAAATCTTTTTCAATCCAATCATTCATTTATATTTTATATAACAAATTTTCCGTCTTTGTAAATAAGTACATCATCAGCATATATTTCAGACCCGTTTTTCATATTTTTAATAAGATCCCAATGCAACCCTGAAACATTCTTTCCTCCGGTTTCAGGATAAGAAGCACCCAAAGCCATATGAATAGATCCACCAATTTTTTCATCAAATAAGATATTACCGGTAACGTCTTGTATACTCTCGTTTGTACCAATAGCAATTTCACCGACAAATCTTGCACCTTCATCCATATCGAGCATGTTCAAAAAGAACTCTTCACCCTTTTGAGCGTTTGCCTCAACGACCTTTCCGTTCTCCAATCTTAAAAACACATTTTGAGCCTCGTTGCCTCTGTAGATTTGAGGAAAATCAAAATAGATTGTGCCGTTAGCACTGTCTTCAACAGGAGATGTGTATATTTCTCCATCAGGAAAATTGCACTGACCTGAACAATTTTTCCAAATTCTATCTTTCGTTGAAAAAGTAATATCGGTTTTTTCTCCTATTATGTGCAGCTTGGACGTATTAGTAAGATACTTAGCAAGGTACTCTTGCTTTTCATCAATCTCCTTCCATTTAGCAATCGGATCATCAACATCAAGGTGACAAGCCTTAATCAAAAATTCTGTATAATCATCAAGCGACATTTTCGCTTCTTGCGCAAGTGCATTCGTCGGATAATCGGCAATCACCCAATCCAACTCGCCTTTCGCTGCTCTTGAGAGCATTAACTCTGATAAGCTTCTTGTTGCAGCAGAACGTCTTGCCATTTTTTTTGAATCCGCCTTTGCCATTGTTTTCGTGTTATATGGCGCTCCTATTGAAATAAACTTTGTTGCCGTCTCATACTCCAATTTCAATATCGGATCAACATAATCTAATTGCTCATCACTGGCATATTTAATATATGTTTCTTGTAAACCTTCGAGTCCGACTCTGACAACCGGATAACCGCCTTTCAGTAGCACTTGTTTATATATCTCCTTTACAAGCGGCTGTGCCTCGGGACTCGTTGCCCTTATTACCGTTAAATCTCCGGCTCCGACATTTACAGAATATTCAACCAAAACTTTTGCATATTTTTCTAATAGTTTATACATAATTTAACCCCTTTTCTTTTCTAAAACCGCAAGCAATTAGCTTCATATATACCCATTTTTTCAAAATTACAAAACATATACAAACTGGAATTGCTAAAATCATAATTCTCTGTATTCAATCATATAAAGAAAGCCCTAAATATTATATAGTATACTCTAAAAAATTGCCTTACACAAAATACTTTTGTATAATGGCATAAGTTATAGTTTATATGTTTAATATCGGGAGTTTATTAATGGATAATGATAATAACAAAGAAAACACAACAGAATCAGAACAGGATAAAACACTGAACAAAATTCTAACGATCATTATTGCATTTATATTACTTGCAGGATTCATTAACACCTTCATTAGAAAACAAAATGCAAAATACGAAATATCTGAAAATGCACCCGAAGGCACGCAAAAATTCCTGAAACAGTTCTAGAAGCAATCACACCAACTGACAACCTCGCCAATATATTATCATCAGAAAAGAAAGTTTTATATTTTGCTTACCCTGATTTCTGTCCAATATCTAAAAATTTTAAAAACAATCTAGAAACATCTTTAAAACAAGCGGGTGATGATTTTTCACAGAATTATTACTACTATCCTGATCCGCAAGGACGCTCCACATTGGTTTACTGCAAACAACAAACCACTGACTGCATACAGAACTATCTTTTACAGAATTGCAGCGAGGAAGTGTGCATAATTAATCCTGTAAAAAAAGAAATATATAAGCTTTCAAGAAAGCCTCAACTAATCTATGACACCGTAAAACAATACAAAGATTGGTAGAATTTTACCTTAAAAAGTTTTTTGCTCTTTTGGGACCTATTAAAATCAACAAATTATGACCTGTAATCACAAAAGGGTATTTTCTGCTTTTCTGAGTGTAATACCGCGTTTGGATTCTCGGATAAATTGAACAAACTTTCTAACATATTCATCTTGTTCAACTTCTCTTTCTATAACATCACAAGCTTTTGAAATTGTATATTCACCGGATTTTAGTATTTTCAAAGCTTCTTTAAGATGATTTCTTACCTCAATTGGAATACCGCGGCGTTTCAGACCGATTGAATTAATGCCATGCGGGATAGGCGGTCTGCCTTCTCCTTTACAATATGGCAGAACATCCATTCTTGCGGCAGAAAATCCGCTAACTATACACATCTCACCGATTCGAACATTCTGATGAAATACGCTCATACCTCCAATAAACGCTCCAAATCCCACATGACAATGTCCGCCTATAGTTGCAAGATTTGCCATTATGACCTCATCTTCCAACACACAATTATGGGCAACATGCGAAGAAGTCATCAACATACAGCGATCACCTACTATGGTAGCATCACCCTCTGTTGCTGCTCTGTTGACAGTTGCATACTCTTTAATTATGCAATTCTTACCTATAATAGACTTTGTCGGCTGATTTTTATAGCTCAAATCCTGCGGTGCAGTACCGATACTTGCGAACGGTGATATTATTGTCCCATCTCCTATTTCACAATGTTCCAGATATGCATTGGGCATGATTATAACATTATCCCCCAATTTTACATTCTCACCTATAATAGCGTTAGCACCAATAGTAACATTGTTACCAATCTGAGCATCATCTGAAATTATCGCTCTTTTGTCAATCATTCTTCTCCATCCCTTTCATTTAAAACTTTTTACTACACTACAGAAAAGATCATATCCGCTTCCATAGCGAGTTTTTCACCAACATGCGCCTGACCGTGAGCTTTTATAATCGGCCCGCGTATTTTAGTCAATTCAACATACATATCCAGCCTATCTCCGGGGCGAACTATGCTTTTGAATCTGCAATTATCGATCCCTGCATACACAACCAGCTTGCCTTTATATTCAGGCAATGTCATCAAAATACCTGCCCCCAGTTGCGCCAATGCTTCGGTCTGCAATACTCCAGGCATAATCGGATTACCCGGAAAATGTCCCTGAAAAAACGGTTCATTCATCGTTAAATTCTTATAACCTTTAGAATACTTACCGGGGACACACTCTGTTATCCTGTCTATTAACAAAAAAGGATAACGATGAGGGATCATACTCATTATCTCCATTATATCAAATGACAACTTTTCTTCAGACATTTATAACTCCTTCTTAATTTTATCTTTCAAAATTTTTGCGACCTTAGCATGAACGGCATGTCCGGCCTCTTTGACGATTATCTCTGCCTTTAAGTCCATTGGATTATATCCTGTTAAATACAAATCGCCAATTATATCCAAAATTTTATGCTTCGCAGGTTCATACTCACTCAGAAGTGAAGTAGTATAACCATCTTCTGTCATACCAACTGTGTTTTCAATACTTACACCTCTGGCATAACCAGCAGCCTGCAACATCTCCAATTCCTTTAAATATCCAAATGTTCTGGCCTCAATTATTTCATCAATGTTACTTCCATCGTAAGAGACCCAACGGTGATTCAACTCCGGATGATTAAAATTCACTCCGTATGTAATTCTCAATTGTTCAGACGGCAATATAACCAGATGTGTCTTCCCATTCAAATAATAAACCGGCTCATCTATCGTATATGCCTCTTTGGCAGTATTGGCAGGATTGCGCAAAAGTTCCACCCACTTTTTTGCCCCACCATCTAAAATAGGCATCTCAAGATGTGAAAGATAAACATCTATTGCCTCAATCTGACAGATTGCACAGGCAGCCATAAAATGCTCTATCAGCATAATTTGAACATCTTTATTGCCAACCACAGTACAGTGTTCAGTTGAAACAATGTTATCAACAGAAGCCTCCACGCACTTTTCATTAAAATGAAACCTTATACCTCTATTTTGAGAAGGCTCCAATCTGGCAGTACACTCTGCACCGGTCATCAAACTAACTGACGAAATTTCCTTCTTCTCAGATATCGTATTCATTATTCCGCATCCTGTTCCAGTGCATCTAATAAGTGCTCATATTTCTTAAATTTAGTTACAATTTCTTCTGCTGCCTTTAATGACTTCAATTGTTTAATAAAGTCCTTTCTGGGCACTGCCGGTGCACCAATTATTATTGATTTTTCAGGAAAACTCTTTGTTACACCCGCTTTTGCCATTATGATAGAATCACTTCCTATCTCTATATGATCCGCCAAACCTGCTTGACCGGCTATGACAACCCTGTCCCCAATCTTACAGCTGCCGGCGATACCGCATTGTGAAACCAACATACAAGCTTTACCTATCTTGCAATTATGCCCAACCATTACCAAGTCGTCGATTTTAGTTTGATCGCCGATCTCGGTATTTTCAATTGTTCCTCTATCAATACAGGAATTTGCGCCAATCTCAACATCATCGCCAATCACAACTCCTCCAATTGACGGAATCTTATAAACTTTTTGTTTTGTATTTTGCTCTACAACCTGACCTTCTTTACGTGCTTGTTCAATAACATCCGGATTTTCTGTTACAAAACTAAAACCGTCTGCACCAATACTTACGTTATGCTGCAGAATTACCCGATTACCGATCTTTGAACAATCACCTATATTGCATCCGGCATGGAACAGACAATTCTCACCGATAGTACAATCTTTACCAATATAGCAATGAGCTAAAAGTTTTGTGTTATCGCCGATTTTAGAATTTCTCGATACAACAACATGCGGTCCTATTGAAACATTGTTACCAATCTGTGCGTCCGGATGGATAATCGCCGTAGGATGTATTCCCATTGGTGTATCCGGCGCAGAATAGAACAGATGCAAAAGTTTCATCATTGCAAGTCTGGG
>CASEVT010000004.1 GCA_949291445.1 uncultured bacterium
AAGACAGTTTCAGACCGTTTGAGTTCTTCTATCAACTCTTTGATATACTTCAAAAAGTTCGAGTTTTGACACGTACAGTCCACCATTTAAGATAAGAGACCGAAAGGTCTCTTTTGTTCTTGAATATATTCTGGTGGTAAATAGTCCGCTAGCCATATATTTTGATTCCCTAAATAAAACTTTATACCGTCGTGAGCTGCTTTTTGGGCATTTATTTTTAATATCACAGGTTTTTCATCTTTTCTTGAACCTACTGAAGTTGCTGTTTTTATGTCTGTTGATAGGTGGACATATTGCCTTGTTTGTTTAATAAGACCTTCGTGTAAAATTTTATCTTTTACGCTTCTTGCTGTTCCATGGTATAAAATTTTAGGTGGAATCGCTTCTTCTTTTGTAATTTTATTTTTACAAGAGTGACCGTAATAAGCTCTTATTTTCTTATTGTCAATAAGCTCAAATCTCTTTTTTTCAATAGTTTCCATACAGTTTTTTATCTCATTTAAATCTATATTTTTAAAATGCTTGTCTGCTTTTATGTATTCCAAAAGCTCGTTAATATTAACATAGCCTTTGCTATCCATTACTAAATGACATTCTTGAGGTTTATGTCTTAATGCGTAGGCCATTTTTTTACTTAATTGTTTGTAGAAATTATAAGGCTTTTGCTCAACATTTTCCTTTGTCTCTTGTTTTTCAAATCTATCTTTGGGCTTGGGTAACTGCCCGTAGAAATTAACGAGCTGAGCTTGGTTGACATTAAATGTATATTGTTGAGGTTTTGACGTTGTAATTTTTATCATATTTGTTCGCTTATCCAAGAATCGTAATCTTTATATTCATCAACAATCACATTACCGTCAGTGGCGAATGCATCAATAATTTCGATTTTTTTATTTTGGGTATTTAAACAAGCATACATTTGTGAATCTTCTTGTACGGCAAGAGGAATAAGATTATTAATGTTGAATCTTTTTTTCAATCCTTCCATTTCTGTTGAAATGAAATATTTTCCAGTTAGAAAAGACCAATCACCTTGTTTGAAATCTTTTTTGAGAATTCTATTAATATAATTTTCCGGATATTTGAAGTTTTTATCTCCGGTAATTGAAATAACTTCTTTTGTCATTTGGTGGAGTGTATCTTTCATTACAGAGTCTCCTTTAAAATTAAAAGTATCTTTTTTAAGGCTATTTGAACGCGAACAATTACAATGGCTGATATTATGTTGTTTGTTATTATTTGTATTTGTTGTATTGTATATACCTGTTATTTTCATTGTAGTCCTTCCTTTGATATAAAAACAGACCTTTATTTTTTTTGACTTAAAGTTTTGCGTTTTTAAGAAATATTAACTAAGAATGTCTTTTTAACCAGTCGAAATATGGAGCAATTAAAAAATTACATTCCTCCTGAGCTTTTTGATAAAGGCTGGCAAGAGAATCAGTTCTTGTTTGTAACATTGTATCTGGAAAAGTAGAAGGTTGTTTTGTTGTAAATACTAATTCGCCATCTTTAACCAAACCATTACAGAATAATCTGTTAAAAATAGCCTCACCCCATGTGTCTGGTTTACGGACCTCTGTGTTTGTGCTGCTGTCTACTATTCTGAATCTTGCTTTTTGCCCATCACCCAAACGTTCGTTCGGGGCGTGTATTATTACATGAGGTTTTGTATTAGTGGTTGTCGCCGCACTCAATCGTCTGTTATCCATAGAATAACGTTTTCCATTCATCTCAACTACGTGCAAAGGTCCTCTTGTCCAGCCATCTTTTCTCATATAATCAACCAAATCCTGATATCCTTGATTTTGAACAGACCGTTGTGAATAGCCCAGTGTTTTTATATCATCAACAATTTCTGTTGTATATTGTCGTACAGTTGGCTTGTGTTCAATAAAAAGAGGTGTTTCGTATTTTCCTGTTGTAAAATCGTAAAGATAATCACTGCCATCGTATTCGCGAGCAACTAAATATTCTCCATCTTTGTTTTTTAATGTATCTGTAAAATTTTTGAAAGGTCTTGTTGTAATAGTTGTTTTGTTAAGTATTCCTTTTCTTACAAATTCGTTTCCCATTTCATCAGTTAAAGCAAAAGAAAAATTATCGTCTACGATAGAACAGCAATCAGATTTTATAGTAATGACCGGTTTTCCTTTTGCCGGTGTGATTGTAATTGAGTTGACACCTATATTGCCTTTAATTTTTGTTAATATTCTTGTCCCTTTTTCTCCCGAACTAATGCTGAACTTTGAGCCGGCTATCTCAATGATTCCAGATTTTGCTCTGACTTTCGGAGCTTCTATGAATAATTTTATAATATCATCAACCGCTTTCATTGCTCTTTTGGCAGAGGAGTATGGTGTATATGATGGAGCAATAACTTTTTTAGCTGCAATAATAGGTGTAGTTGCAGCAGCTTTTGCTTTTGTTGAAAATTGAACTGTATCAGTGCAAAGTGGTGTGTCTAATCTTAAGCCTGTTGTTGATTTTGGAGCTGAATATTTAACAGAACCTTCAATTGCAGCACCTTGTTTTTTGACAAATCCGAAAATACTTTTCTCTAATACTGATAAATTCTTAATCATAAACAACCTATAAAACTAACCTATATAAATATAAAGTGTTTTATTTAATAAAAGTTGCCTAATTTTTTACGCATATTTTAACAAATAATAAGTTCTAAATTCTTCCACACAAGTCCACTATTTACAACAAGAGCCGAAAAGACTCTTTTTTAGTAACTTTTCAACTTCCATAATGGGTTTTTGGGTTATTATGATAAGGAAAATAATAGGTTTCTGGGACATTGAGACAGGGAAAATTTAATAAAAAACACACAGACAACTGAATTTAGGCTAGTTTGCATATACAAACTGACAAAAAACTCTGAGAATTTGTGCTCAATAATATTTAAGTAGGAAAAGAGCTTTATTTTATAATAGAGCTTGAATAGCTTACGAATAGCAATGAAATACTTTTTTTAAATAGAACTTGTAAATGCGATCAGGAATCTAGGACTTATCAAAATTATAAAATATTTTATCCGTAATCGGACAAATACTTAAAATAAGTATAGACGGTGTAAAAGTTTATTTATGCAAAATTAAGTTAGAAAGTATTGCGAACTAAGACGCCTAAAACCTCGCAGAATTAAAAACACAATGGCACTTCTAAACCAGCTGATAAAATATTTCCAACACCTTGGAGTGATTGATAGAAGTTGC
>CASEVT010000005.1 GCA_949291445.1 uncultured bacterium
AAAACTCAATAAATAGTGATACTAAGCTTGTTTGTATAAACAATCCGAATAATCCGACCGGCGCATTGATAGACGTTGACACACTTATGCAAATTGTGGAACTTGCTGCAAAATATGATGCTTATATATTGTGTGATGAAGTTTACCGTGGACTTGGTAGCGCTACTATGCCGATTTCTATTGCTGATATCTATGAAAAGGGCATTAGTGTTTCAAGTATGTCAAAAATTTTTTCTATGCCTGGATTAAGACTAGGTTGGGTTGCAACCCGTGACAATTACGTTCTTCAAGAATGCTTCAAACATAGAGAGTATAACATGATTAGCTGCTCTATCTTTGATGAATCGGTTGCTGCATTAGCTTTGGATTATGCTGATGAAATTTTGATGCGTAACAACCTAATCCTTTCTAAAAACTTAGAAATTTTAAATAATTGGGTTGAAAAAGAAAAACATTTCTCTTATATCAAACCTTCTGCAGGTACGACTGCTCTTTTATATTACGATTTTAATATCCCATCAAGAGAGTTTTGTGACATTGCGGCAAAAAAATACGGTATATTTATGACGCCAGGTGAATGCTTTGAAATGGAATATTGTGTCAGGATTGGATTCGGACAACAGAGTGATATTTTTATTTCAGGCTTAAAAAAGTTGTCGGAGTTTGCTGCACAGCTTTAGTCTAGTAATAAACTTTATAATTCTTTCTTGGTGTCACAACAGCCTGACCCCCCGGCAACACTCTTAGCAGCGGGACTGCTAAACCAAATAAAAACGGGGTTGTCGCAAGTTCTGCAAGTCCGATCCAAGGAGAAAGAGTGTATCCACTACTGTTTAGGTTGCCGGATAAATTAATGGTTTTTCCATTTGTATCGATTAGTTGAAATTTTTCAATTGTCATCTCTGCAGGTGCTCCTCCCATTGCTCTTGGTGAAACTTCTCCTATTTTTGCAATAACTCGACTGTTTTTAGGGATAACTACTTTTCCGTCTTTTTTTACGTCTTTTACTACTCTAAATTCTACTGTCTGACCAAGTTCCGGTAATGAAATTTTGTATGTTTCATCTGTGTTGCTTATTTTTAGACGTGAATTTTTTGTCCGTATTTTTTTTACGGGTTTTAATACGACTTCCACTCCGGTATCATCTCGTTCTATTCCATTATATACAGGTTTTTTAAAATCTATATTGTTTTCCGTGAACACAATTTCTTCATCTTGGATGTATTCTTTTTTATATTTTTTCTTTTGTTCTTTTCTAGTGATTATCTCTTTTGGTAATTCTTCTTTTATCGGGACATTTTTATATGTTATTTTTGTATATCCTGTTGATTTTAATGTTTTTATTGCTTCATCTTCTATCAGTGGAATTTCAAATTCCTTGTTTTTAACTTTTTTCTTCTGTTGAGTTATTTTTTTTGTGTAGCTTACATTTCCGTAGTAGCGGTTTTCTTTTTTATTTTTTTTAGGTGCCGCTACTGATTTCACGGTTGCACTAATCAGTGTAAAAGAAATTATCAAGGCTATACTAAGAAATTTTTTGAACATACTACACTTTTTCCTTATTTGTTTTTGATTTTTTCATTTTAACCCGTTCTTTTTGAATTTTTCGTATTTGTGCACGTTCGGTTTTGCTTGTATGTAAAAAATGTTGGTAGGCATCATTTTTCAGATATTCATTATGTGCCAGATATTGCGGATATTTTTCATAAATGTGCTTATATACGTAAGCAACTCTTTCCGAGCCTTTGTAGTGGGTATAATCTATTAATCCTGTTTCAGGTGTCGTTTTATTTATATATGTAATCATGCCAATCGGGTTGTATCCCGCATTGACCATGTAGTCCACGGCTTTTTTATCTGATTTTTTGTCGTATTTTAATGGTGAAAATCCCATTGTGCATAGTCTAAAAAGATTGTGCTTTTTGTCTATTAACAAAGCCAGCTCCTTGCTTATTGCGGCTGCTAATTCGTTTTCATCTTCAATAAAAGGGAGCATTCCCTTATACAACCTTATAACCGCATCGTGGCTGTGTGTAACTTTGACTTTATTTTCCGGTACGTAGTAAAAAACAACGCGTTTTTCTATATTATTCGCATTTAGTATTTTTACTCCGGTTTGCATCACATCTTTTTGATAACCTGATTCCTTGTCGAGTATCAGTTCGTCCGCAAATACTTCTGTTGATAGCAGCAATAATGTTATCAATACCCAACAAATTCTCATCATAATTCTTTCATACAAAGTTTAAAATATAATACTGAAAAGCTCCTAAGTCATGCCGGACTAGCTGCCTTTATTTGTGAGGTGGAAGTTTAGCTCCGTACTAATCTGTTGTTCCTCGCAAATTAAGCACGACTTAAGAGTAATTATAACTTTGCGAAAATTCTGCTGTCAATTAAATGTGATTTATTGTAATTTTTTTGCCAAAGAAGAATCTTCTGCATCCTTATATGAACCTGTAAGTATTGAGATTAGGTCAATTAACCACCATATACCCAAACCGCCTAAAGTTATGAGTTGCAAAAAACCGATGCCTTTATAACCTGTGTAAAAACGGTGAGCTCCCAGATATCCCAGAAATATGCACAATAAAAGTGTTGTTGTCCAAGAGTATCTGCCTTGATGCCAAATTGACGGATCAAATGTATGACCGCAGCTTGCGCATTCACTTGTGTATTCTAAAAGTTGCCTTCCGCATTTTGGACAAAACATATCATTCTCCTCTTCTAAATTAAATATAATAAGTTATTTGTGTTTCTTTTTCGATTTGCTTTTTTCATCAGTAGTTTGTTGCTGTGGTTTATTAATGATTACCAGAACTTCATCCTCGCCTGCCATTTTCAAATTGTTTCTGGCAATGGCTTCCAAGCTTTTCATTGAGTTAAAGTCTTCCAGCTCTTCTTTCAACCTCTGGTTCTCTGCGTAAGCCTGTTTATTAAGTTCTTTCATTTTCTTAATTTTGCCGTGATAGCTTATGCTTTTGGTTATATTATTAAACGCACTTATACCGATTTGAGCAAGACAAATCAGAAGCACTATTGTTAAGAATGAATAATAAAAACGAATTTTGTTTTTACGTTTATTATTCTTCGCCTGAGTTTTTTGGATTAAGTCAGGTTTTTGCACGATTTCTTTTCCCTATTCCTTCCCCTGCCGGTTACTCCTGAATTAAACACGAAGACATTATAGCTTCAAAATGGTGCTTTGTAAACCAAGGCGGATTAACGGTCTTTTAATCTCGATAACAATCTTAAAATTTCAAGATATAACCATACCATCGTAACCATTAATCCAAAAGCACCATACCATTCAAAGTGCTTGGGTAATAAATTTTCCTCACCTTTAATGATAAAATCAAAATCTAAAATTAGGCTTAATGATGCTACTGCAACGATAACTACGCTTATTCCAATGCTTAAAGGTGTTGAGTTATACATAAAAGTAAGCGGATGACCGAATAATGTTGCAATTATGTTAATAAGATATAATCCCATGATAGAGATTAGCGCGGTCATAATAACGCTTCTAAAACGTTGTGTAGCTTGAATAAGTTTTGTCTTAAACAAAAAAAGCATAACAAAAAGAGCTATGAATGTTCCTGCAATAGCTTGAAGTGCAATCCCAGGATATTGTGCTTCAAATATCATAGAAATTCCACCAAGAAATGCGCCTTCTGCAAAAGCATATACCGGCGCAAGGTATGGCGCTGTTTTAGGCTTGAATGATATTATCAATGCAAGAATAAATCCGACAATCAAACCAACGGTTCCGACCATCATAACCTTATCAGCATAGCCCATAAATGCTTCATATACGACGGCACCGGCTGATACAGCAAGGATTAGAAACAATATAAACGCTTTGTTTATGGTTCCTGATACACTCATTGGTGCAGTGCCTATCATCTGGGCGTTATCAAATCTATCTCCTGAAAAAACGGGGTTTGAACTTCTAAACATATTTTACTCCTCTTTTCCCTTTCTGTCATTAAATCTTTATCATATATGCGAACAAAAATCAATTCATCAGTCGTTCTGTTGCAAAAAACTGTTGACGACATAATATCCCATATAATATCCGGCTACAGCCGGAACAAAGGCTGTTGAACCAGGCGTGTACTTTTTGAAGCAAAAATGCTCTCCGTCTTTTGTTTTTATATTTTCTTCATTGCATATTTTTTCAGTACAATTAGGTGATTCCTCGCTTATTACGGCGGTAATGCCTTCTGTTATCCCTTTTTTTTGCAAGTTATAAAGAACATTCTTACAAAATGTACATTTTGTCTTTCCTATTTCTGAAATATCCACAATGTGTAATTTTGTGGGATCTTTTCTATTGCCTGCTCCCATTGATGTTATTACCGGAATGTTATTGTTTTTGCAGTATTCGAGTAGTTCAATCTTTGAGCGCATTGTGTCTATTGCATCTACCACAAAATCAGGTTTTATGTTGAATATTTCTTCATTAAGTCTGGAATTGTAAAAATTGTCGAATATACGGAGGTTTATTCTGGTGTTAATGTCTTCAAGCCGGAGTTTAAACAATTCGGTTTTTTTACTTCCTATTGTGGAGTGTAATGCGATTAGTTGTCTGTTTATGTTACTTTCTGAAACCTTATCAAAATCTACAAGCGTAAAATTCCCTATACCGGCACGTGCCATAGACTCGACGGCAAATCCCCCGACTCCCCCAAGCCCAAAAACAAAGATGTGCTTATTTTGCAAGATGGCTTGTCCTTCTTTGCCCCAAATAAGCTCGTTTCTTGAAAATAATTCCGACATCTTAGTCCTTGACCGACATGCACAAACCTTCCATAACATGAACGTAATCCGATTCAGGAAGTGTCGAAACCGTTTTCATTGCCATAGAAAGATTTTTATTTCTGTCATACCATCTTCTGTTTTGATTGGACTGGTACAATCCCAGAACTCTCCTGAGCCCCAAACTTAAGGGTGATTCTGAGTTTTCTTTGTTCACGTTTTTAATTGCTGATGCAACATCGAGCATATCTTTTGCTATCTTTTTCTGTGCTTCCGGAGACAATTTTTGCAAAAGCTCCAATGCTCGCTCTGTTTCTATGAACTTGTCATACCAACGTTTGTTTTCCAATCGTCTGCTCCTGTTTCCGATAGCAACATTATAACTTTTTTCTCATAAAAGACAATGTACTTCTGAATAAAAAAGAGCTGGTTTTCAGCTCTTTGATTTGGTTTTGTCCAAATCTCCTCCCAATATATTTTTAAAGTAATTAGCAACTTCGTTTGTCTTGAGTCTATTAAACCATTGAAATCCGGATTTGTGAAGAGTTTGCGCAGTATTTTTTTTGTAAAAAAAATTAACGATTCATGAAATTTCAGACAGGGACATGGTTTCACATGTATTGAAAAAATTAATATTTGTTTACAAATCTATTTTAAATGCATGTTGTTTTCAATTTTATTTTCAGCATATTTGCCAATACCCATACCAAAAGCCATACCTAAAAGTGTTGAAAGCGCGATAAATGGATATTTTGCATAATCTTTCCATTGTTTTGTTATTGCGGTTGCGATTGATATAAAGAAAGTTGGGACAATAGCGTTGGCTATAAGTGAGTAGGATGTTTTTTTGATTCTGTCTGAAAATTCGTTTATCTTATTAATTTCAAACCCTTGTACTGCAGTCATGGGAAAATCCAATGCTCTCATGACCGGTAAAAACGATATTGATGCAAAAACCTTGTTTGCCGGATCTTTTGAAAACTCTTTGTTTATGTAGTTGAGATAATTGTAACTCGTTTTTGAATTGACCGGTTGAGACTGTGAATGTGATGTTTCAGGTGCAGTCTTTCTCATTTCTTCTTTTTTCTTTTCTATTTCTTCGTTGTTTTGTTTGATTAATGTCCTGCATATAAGTTCATTACCTGCAAATGCGGCTATAATCGCACTGATAGTTATGAACGTGGCACTCATGCATTCCTTTACGGCTTTTTCTATGTGAACAAGTGAATTACGCATTAATTGCGGTGTGAGTATCGACAATGCAGTACTCTTCGTCTGCGGTTTGATTATTTTCTGATATATAGGAGTAATTTTTTCTTTTACAAATTTCTTGTTTGCAATGTTTTTTATACCCTTTGTTATTAATCTTGCCGTATTTTCTACAATTGGTATATTGGGAATCTTTTTTAAAACGGCAATCGAGCCTGCATATCCGGCTGCTGATGAGAACAAAACGGTTATATCCTTTATCAGAGTTTTATTTTTCTTATCAGGCTCGGCGGACAAGTAGTCAGTGTAAGCTTTTCTGCCCCCTACTGCTACAAATACAACGGGAGCAAGATATTTCGGCTTTGTTAATGTGGATAATTCTATCGGTTTCATTTCTGTTCTTCCAAGGATACAATGGCGCTCAAGCTAAAAAATTGTACCTTTTAAGTTCGTTTTTAATAATAATTTACATCAATTTTATTAAGAATTGTAAATTTAATACTTAAAACTGCAATTTTGAAATCATTATATACTTTATATATATACGAGATATAAAAAGTTTTTTAAATAAGATGAGACTTTCACACTACCTACCTAACTAACTAACTTCCTACCTTCCCTTCCTATTAAAGTATTGCTCCAGAAAATGGAGCTTTTTTTTATGTAAATTTAGTGTTTTTATATGATAATACAAAGTGGGCGATGGTAAAGCAGAGATTATAGCTTAACAAAACTTTATATAAAATTAAAGTTTTTTAAATTTTTGCCGATATATATAACATACAGGCATAGATATAAAATTATGGCTGGCGTATGATGGTTATGATGGATACATATGACATTGATACAGAAGATAAAGAGCTGAAATTCGTCGGACTGGAGTTAATGTTTTTAACTCCGGAGAAATGTTCAAGTGACGATGGGATTTCTGCTGTTGAATTGTCTAAAATTTTGAAAATGCCGCTGGAAACGGTTAAGAAAAAACTTAAAATACTTTATGACAAAGGGATAGTGCGTGTAAGAGGCATAAATCCGAAGCTGTGGAAATTTGACGAGTTTAATTTTCAGCGTATGGATGAAGATGACGAAGTTTATCGTTTGTTATGCAGTTTTGATGACGTTGATTTTGACAGGTACTTCACCTATTGAACAATACTTTGTAGTATTCTGTCCGATCTGTTGGAGGTCAGAATACTTTTGAGCTTCATGATGGCTTGGGCATGCAGTTGGCAGACTCTTGATTCTGAAATAGAGATAGCCTCTCCTATTTCTTTTAGGGTCATGTTCTCGTGATAGTAAAGAGCCATTATCATTTTTTCTCGCTCGGGTAATCTTCTGAGGGCAACTTGCAGTTCCTGTTTAATGTCTTTGTCAACCATTGCATCAAGAGGATTCATGCTGTTTTCATCTTGAATTGTATCAATGATTTCAATTCCTTCATCAGCGGGTCCTTTTTTCTCATATATTGAAGAAACTGTTGCGTCATCAGCCATAATCATGCCGATTTTATCTCGTTCAATTCCGCTGGCTTCTGATATTTCGGTGAGAGTAGCAGGTCTTCCGAGTTTATCTTTTATCTCTTCCGCCACATCTTTTATTTCTTTAATTCTTTTTCTGGTACTTCTTGGAACCCAGTCTTGAGAACGTATTTTATCTATGATAGCGCCTCTGATTCTCATAAGTGCATATGTCTCAAAGCGTGCACCCCTGTTGGGCGTGAATCTTTCTATTGCCGTAATTAAACCTTCAACTCCGCAGCTTGTAACATCTTCTATCGTGAATGTTGGCGGTAAATTCATTTTTACCCGTCCTATTACATAACGCGTCAGATAGATGTATTGAATGATAAGTTTGTCTCTTAATTCTTTTTTTGATTTATCGAGCAGATACTCATTCCACAGTGACTCAAGCTCACTGTCAGAGAGCCTTTTAATGTTGTTATAGGTGGTGTATTCTAGTTCTTCGCTCATCAAAATATCCACAAATTGCCCCAAGTGAAGGTGCTTATTTTAATTTTACCTGACAGATTGATTTTCAAATCATATATTCGTATGACTTTTAGTTTGTATTATTATAATTGTGGTAAAGGAATAAATATGTTAATTGATACGCACGCACATATAGATATGCAAAACTATTTGCAAAATTTTGATGAAGTTCTCTCAGCGGCTAAGTTGAATTCTGTTGAAAAAATCATCATTCCGGGAGTTGAACCGTCCGGCTATGAAAGGATTATTGAGCTTGTCGAAAAATATGACGAACTATACGGGGCATTGGGTGTACATCCCGGTGATTCAAATACTTTCAATGATGAAACTGTTTCAAAACTTCTTAAATTTGGCTTAAATAAAAAAATTGTCGCTATTGGTGAGATTGGACTTGATTATTATTGGGACAAAAGTTTTGTTAATCTTCAAAAAGAAGTTTTTACAAAACAGATCGAAATTGCTAAAGAACTGAAAAAGCCTGTGATTATACATGATCGTGATGCTCATTTTGACTCTTTTCAAATATTAAAAAGCACTGGTGCAAGCGAGGTTGGTGTTGTTATGCACTGTTTTTCAGGAGCGGTTGAGTTCGCAAAAAGATGTATAGATGAGGGCTTTTATATAGCGCTCGGTGGTGTTGTTACTTTTAAAAATGCTAAGAAAATTAAGGAAGTTGCAAAATATGTTCCATTAGACAGGTTGTTGTTGGAGACTGATTCACCTTATCTTACGCCGGAGCCATACAGAGGAAAGGAAAATCGGCCTGCGTATGTAAAATATGTTGCGATGGAGATTGCAAACTTGAAAGATGTACCGTTTGAGTTGGTTGCACAAAAGACTACTGAGAATGCTGTTAGGGTATTTAATTTGGATAAGGTTGAAAATGGCTAAAAAAGAACGTCTTGATAAAATACTTGTTGAAAAAGGTTTTTTTGAAACTAAAAATAAAGCTCAGGCGGCAATACTTGCCGGAGACGTGAAACTAAACGGAGAAACTGTCACAAAAGCTGCTCATCCTGTTGAGTGGTGTGAGGATACAAAAATCGAGATAAAAAGTATGCCGTTTGTTTCTCGCGGCGGATTAAAGCTGCACAAGGCGGTTGAGTCTTTTGGATTGGATTTGTCAGGTAAGATTTGTCTTGATGCAGGTGCTTCAACGGGCGGGTTTACTGATTGCATGTTGCAGCGGGGTGCAAAAAAGGTTTATGCCGTGGATGTGGGCTATGGTCAGATTGCTTGGAAATTGCGAAACGATCCTCGGGTCAAGGTGGTCGAACGTACTAATATTAAGAATTGTCTCCCGTCTGATATTTACAATACTGATGACGTTCTTCCCGCATTTTGTGCTATGGATTTGTCGTTTATCTCCATTACCAAGGTTTTGGCTAATATAACAGATTTGATGTCTGATGAGGGCAAAGAGATTGTCGCATTGATAAAACCTCAATTTGAAGCGGGTAAGGAGCTTGTTGGTAAAAATGGTGTTGTGAGGGATAAGTCTACTCATCTTAAAGTTATTAATGATGTAATAAATTTTGCTGAACAAATTAATTTATATCCGCAAAAGCTTGATTTCTCACCTATAAAGGGGCCGGCAGGTAATATTGAATACTTAATATTACTGGCTTCAAATGCGGCAGAGTTCGACTGGAACTGTGTATTTGAAATTGTCGATGCTGCACATAACTGTGAATTTTAATCGTAATTTAATATATCTTTTATATAAAAAACTTTTCACGTATAAAAAACTTTTGCACTGTAATGCAGATGCAGCCGGTGTTTTAGGTCCAATGTAACGAATTGTAACGATATATACTTTATATGAAATTCGTATATACAAAATGTTTTTATATAAGTGTAAGTGAAAATCGTAAATGTAAGGAGACGATAAAATGGGTTTAGCAGCATCACAAGCAAGATTGTTACTCTTGACAGCTAGAAAATCAGACTTAGAATTGAGAGCCCAACAAATCACCAATACAGAAATGATTTTGGCAATGCAAACAGAAGCAATCGCAAAGGAATATTCAAATAAATTGTCAAACAAAGACTTGATGTTAATCACATCAGTAGGTGTATTAAACGGTGAAAGAACCCAAGAAGTTCCTGTATCGTACACATCATTGACAGAAGCAGGATATATTCCTTACGAAAACGGTCAACCTGTTCCGGAAGGTAAATACAATGCCGGTGCAATCCAAGAATTAATCAAAAGAGGCATAATTGTTTTACGTCAAAATATTACAGACCCTACAACAGGTCAACAAACACTCAGTGACATCATAAACATTACAGGTTCAGAATCATTCTATGACACATATTATACGGCAGATGACGGTGCAGCAACTGCGGAATATGAATCAAAAATGGCTGAAATCCAAGTAAAAGAAAAACAATTGCAATTAGACCTTCAACAAGTTGAAACTCAACAAAAGGCTTGTGATACAGAAATAGATTCAGTCAAGAAGATTATGGATAAAAACATTGAAAGAACATTCAAAGTATTTGCTTAATAAGCTATAAATAAGACTAAATCTAAAAAGATCAACACGTATAAAGAGACTTGATGATGCAACCCAATTATTAAAGCCGTTCCGGTTTAGGACGGCTTTTTTATTTGCAAATAATACAGTTAAGTGGGTTAATCTAAGAAACTTTTTTGTTTCACTAATTAAAAAACTTGTTAGATTCTATAATGTTTTTATGCTATTTTATAGACATTGAAAAATCAAAGAGGCTATTACACGATGGAAACCAAGAATTTTTGTGATTTACCGACGACATATGATTCAAGTTCAACAGAGTCAGAGATATATAAATTTTGGGAGGATAATGAATGTTTTAAGGCTGATGCAAGTTCACAGAAGCCGCCGTATTCCATAGTGATTCCGCCTCCGAATGTAACCGGTATATTGCATATGGGACATGCCATAGATGAGACATTACAGGATTTGTTGATAAGGTATCATCGTATGTCCGGATATGAGGCTTTATGGGTTCCGGGTACAGATCATGCCGGTATTGCAACGCAGAACGTTGTTGAGAAAAAACTAAGAGAGAAGGGTCAAAATAGGCACCAGTTGGGTCGTGAAAAATTTTTGGAATTAACTTGGAAATGGGCAAATGAACATAAGGGAGCCATATTGGATCAATGTAAGCGTTTGGGTGCATCATTTGACCGTTCAAGAGAGCGTTTTACGCTGGATAAGGGCTGCTCTGACGCAGTAAAAGAAGTTTTTGTAAGATTATATGAGAAGGGCTTAATATACAAGGGGGCATATATAGTAAACTGGTGTCCACGTTGTCAGTCAGCGATATCTGATGTAGAGACAGAATATGAGACTGAAGCCGGACATTTGTGGGAGATTAGCTATCCGCTTAAAGATGAAGCCGGTGCGATTGTGATTGCTACGACCCGACCTGAGACGATGTTCGGGGATGTTGCGATTGCTGTTAACCCTACAGACTACAAATACAAAGATTTAGTCGGTAAGACGGTTTGTTTGCCATTAACAGGTCGTGAGATTCCGATCATTGCTGATGAATATGTCGATAAGAAGTTTGGAACTGGCGCATTGAAGATTACACCGGCGCACGATCCTAACGATTATGAGATAGGTAAGCGTCATAATTTGAAACCGATATGGGTAATAGATGGTGAAGGAAAGATGAAGGCTTGTGCTGAGGTGCCGCAGGAATTGCACGGGCTTGACAGATATGAGGCACGTGAAAAGGTTGTTGGTATGCTCCGTTATCACAATGATTTGATCAGAATAACCGACCACGAGCATAATGTGGGTAAATGCCAGAGATGTCATACTACAATTGAGCCGTTACTTTCAGAACAGTGGTTTGTGAAGATGGAGCCGTTAGCTAAGGCTGCAATTGAGGCAATTGATAAGGGTGAAATAAAGTTTGTACCTCAAAGATGGACGAAGAATTACCTTGGCTGGATGGAGAATATACGAGATTGGTGTATTTCAAGACAGCTGTGGTGGGGACATCAGATTCCTGCATATTATCATAATGTAACCGGTGAAATGGTTGTTGCCAAGGAGAATCCGGATCCTGAAAATTATACACAGGAGACGGATGTGTTAGATACTTGGTTTTCATCAGGATTGTGGCCGTTTTCCACAATGGGCTGGCCTAATACTGAGTCTGAAGACTTTAAAAAATTCTATCCTACATCAGTTTTAGTTACAGGATTTGACATTATATTTTTCTGGGTTGCACGTATGATTACTATGGGATATGAGTTTACTAAAAAAGCTCCGTTCCCTGTTGTGTATATACATGGTTTGATACGGGATGAACACGGTCAAAAAATGTCAAAATCTAAAGGCAATACGGTTGATCCTGTCGGTATTATTGAAAAATATGGTTGTGATGCATTGCGTTTCACATTAACATCTTTGTGTACGTACGGCGGTCAGGATATAAAAGTTAGTGATGAAAAATTTGAGTATGGCAGAAATTTTGCCAATAAGGTTTGGAATGCCTCCAGATTTGTGCTTATGAATCTTGAGGGTGTTGATGACGAGAAGATCGATGAATCTGTTTTGACTATTGCAGATAAATGGATTCTTCATAAGTTAAACAGCACAGCAAAAGATGTTAATGAAAATATAAAGAACTACCGAATAGGCGAGACATCGCATATATTGTATGATTTCTTCTGGAATGATTATTGCGATTGGTATGTAGAGATTGCTAAGATTCAGCTTCGGGACGAAAAATTGAAACTCAATACACAAAGGGTTTTGAGATATGTTCTTGATATGACGTTGAGAATGCTGCACCCGATAATGCCGTTTATAACAGAGTATATCTGGCAGATGATCCCCGGTAAAAAAGAGCAAATTGCAATAATGAAAAGCGATTTTCCGATTTACACTCAGGCTAATGATTATCCTGTGGAGAATACGGAGATGGAATTGGTTTTTGAGACAATAAAGTCGCTGAGAAATGTTCGACAATCCTTAAATATACCGGTTTCAACTCAGATAGATATAGTTATACAGGCATCAGAAAAAGAGAAAGAAGTTTTTGAGGCTGTTATTCCGTATTTGCAAAGGCTGGCAAAGGTTCAGGGTGCCGAGTTTGAAGCAGCGAGTGCAAGTATGCCGAAAAAGTCTGCTTCTGCTGTTGTCGGTAATTCCAAAATAATTATTCCGTTAGAGGGACTTATTGATATAAATGAAGAGATACAGCGTCAAAGTAAGAAGTTGGATAAGCTTAATAAAGAAAAAATAAGTTTGGAATCCCGTATACGTAACGAAAAATTTGTTGCAAATGCGCCGGCAGAGGTTATAGAACAGACTAAGTCGAGAATTGAAGAGTTGAGTGCGCAGGAGGCGGTTATTTCTGAGCTCATCAATTCGTTAAAGGATTAGAAGAATTTTTTGACAGTCTTATAAGCAGTTTGGCGGCCTTTTTCATCAAAGATAAAGGAAATCCAGTCAAGGTCCAGAAATTCGCAGCCATATTTTTCCAAACGTTCTTTTAGCAAGAAGCGGTTAGATTGTGTGTTAGAGTGTGGATTTCTTACCTGATATAGTCTTTCATTCTTACGGAAGTCGACTTTTCTTTCAATCAATCCATTTTGAACTTCTTTGTACTGTTTATCACCATTTTTGAATATGGTTAGAACACTCGCAAGTTTTTTTGTTTCTGAGTCGTATTTTTTAATTAATACGCGCCCGTCTTTTCTGTTTAGGGTTTTTATGTAGCCTTTTTGTGAATGACGGTGAAATATCGGGTTAAGTGAAGGAAGTTTCATTATTTTCTCCATTAGTTATGTATTTAACGTCTTGTAGTGGAGTAAAGTGCGAAAAAAAAATTTTTTGCGTCTTTCAAAAAATTGATAGTTTTTTTAAATAAAAACGCTTCCATAAGGAAGCGAACACGTTGGGATATTTTGGAAATTTTGATATATATAACACAAAGCCTTACTCTTCTTTATTTGACTGCAGCCAATTTTGATGCAATTCCCAAATCGGAATTTATCATTCTTGCACTGGCTATAGCCATAGATCTTCTTTTTCTTGCACCCCTGAGCAGAAATGCAACTCCGTCTGATATATTACTTGTCGGTTTATTAGTTTTTTTAATCATGTTGTAGGACCTCTTGTGCTCTTATATTATGTATATCGGCATAATTTTGAAAAACTTTAGGAAATTCAGAGTAATATTTACAATTCGTTACAAAAGGATAAGCGTGATAGAAATATCACGCTTATCCCCGGTATTATATAGCCTGAAAGAGATGTTATTTGTTGCAAGCGGAGCAATTAGCATTGCCGAAAGCAACGGTAATTTGTTCTCTTGGGTTGATTTGAGCGACCTTATTGCCGTTGGGGTCAACGATGTATGCAACATCATCCATAGTAGTTTGGAATAAACCTGCAGTACCGGCAAGTGCTGTTCTGGTAGTATCGATAGGAGCTTTTACGATAGTTTTTACACCGTCAAATAAGCTTCTGCCAGCAGCCGGAAGTTGTCCTTGAAGGGTTTGTCCGAACATAAGACCGGCATCGTCCCCTACACGTTCAACAGCGTTACCCAAAGCCATAACAGCTCCGCCGACAGTTCTGCCGGTAATACCGACTAAACTTCCGACCCAAGTAAATGGAGTTGCAACGATTCTAGCCAGAGCATTAGGTTTCTTTTGCTTTTCAACTTGAGCGGTGAGAACTTGTTGTGGCAATTCCGCAGTGCAATTTTTGTACTTAATCTTATTGAAAGAAAGTTTTATCGCACCGCCGCAGTTATTAGTCGGCCTTTGGACTTCGGTTACTTTGCCGTAAACAGTTGAACCGGCTGGGAAGTTTTGTCCGTTGATGCAGCAAGGTTCGCAAGTTTTAGCTGCAAAAAGTTGGTTAACGTTAGCGTGTTTAGCGTTAATTTCGTCGTGGAATTTCAATTTCAATGTAGGAATTTGTACCACGGTGTCTTGAGCCATAAATGCGGCACCACCTGTACATCCGCAGTCAGCAGAGGCAACATCCTTGTTGGAGTATCCCATAGAAATTCTTACTTGTTCAAGCATATTAGCTATATCAGCACGGCTTGCATCTTTGTAAGCTTGTATTTCATTCGGGTTGGGTGCATCCTTAAGTGCGCCGGTTTCAATAGTTTTAGCTATAGGTATTTTAGCCCAGGAAGGAACTTTGTCTCCGTCGCAGAATTTGCTAAGGATTTGTTCAGCTTTACAAGTATCCATTTCGCAAGGTATTCCCTTTGCCAGTGCAGCCATAGCTTCGGCTCTTGATACAGGTTCATTAGGTTTGAAAGTATTGTTCGGATAGCCAGCCATGATACCGTTAGCAACACTTACGTTAATAGCTTGGTTTGCCCAGTGGTTTTTAGGTACATCCTTAAATACATGTGCCGGACATTTTTCTTGTGAACGCAAGTTGAAACCGTTTACTAACATGCTGGCAAGTTCAGCTCTTGATACAGGCAGGTTAGGCTTGAAAGTTCTATCAGGATATCCTGCAACAACTTTGTTTTCGGCAAGTTTATTGATTTCGCAGTTAGCCCAATAACCTGTTGGAACATCTTCAAAAGAAGAAGCTAAAGGAGCAGCACCACCAGTGATAGGTGCAGAGAAAGGCACGATTGTTCGGTTGATAACGTCCATGCAAGAGCAGGTCGAAATGTCAATACCGCAAGGTTCTGGTGTGCCGCAAGAAGTGCAAGCAGGGGCAGTGTCACATCCGCATCCTGAAACCGGTGCAGCAGCGCCTGTTATGCAATCAATCGAAGGTCCTAACACTGGAATATCCATGGGCGCAGCAGCGCCTGTTACACCGTTATCACAAGGACAAGCGCATTGAGGTTTTACCGCTACAGGAACCCCAGGTGTCGGGCATAATGAGCATCCGCAGCCTTGTCCTTCGCCTATAATAACGTTATTTTCGGTTGTGCCGACTCTTTGACTGTCTGAGAAAATAGAGCTCGGGTATGCGTACATTTGTTTTGCTTCGTATTTGCCGTCACACTTTGGCATTACCGTTGCAGAGATAGACGGTTGAGGCTCACAACAAGGTGCAGGTTCACAGCACGGTGCTGCTGCTCCTGTACATCCGCAAGGATCAGGTTCACATCCGCAAACCGGTGCGGGTTCACATCCACAAGCCGGTGCAGGTTCACATCCACAATCACAGCTCGGCTGGTTGCAAGTTGGACAGGTTGCTGTGTTTGGTGTCACATCCGGTACACAATCCGAAACCGGACAAGCGGCAAGTTTCGCCATATCTAAACTGGAAATATCGACATCACTTGCAATCCCCGAGTTAATTGTGCCTGCCATTAGCCCAATTGTCAATGCTGTAGCAAGCGTTAGTTTGTTAATTGTCATCTTTCCCTCCTTAATAAGCAAATTTTTTATTAGATTTGCTCCCAAATCTAACTTTCGAGAATTAACATCTTATGTTGCATTATTACGGTGAAAAGTTTCAAAAAGCATTACCACAAAAGCTTACCTTGACGGGCTATTTCAATTTTTTTAATAGTTTAAAATTTACTATTCGCAGTATCTGTATTTTTGGTGTAGAACAGATGGCGTATTATAGGATTTTAGCAGTGATTTTGGAGAAATAATTCCGGTGTCATAGAGTAATTTAATTTGTGCTTTGTTATATTCGATTGTTGAATTGATGAGGCTCATTCTCGCCTGAGTTTTTGTTTTTTGAGCTTCAATAATATCTATAAAAGTGTTGTTTCCGACGTCAAACCCTACAAGCGCAAATCGTACTCCTTCATCTGCTGCTTCTACTTCTTTTTTTCCTGATTCTATTTTTTCTAACGCAGAATGTGAGTTGTAAACGGAATTTACTATATATTGTTTGATGTCGCCTTTTAGTTGTCTCAATTCTAATTCAGCGGTGTGTACTTTTGCCGCATCAACTTTTTCCTGTGTAAAAGTACCGACTCCGAGTTTTTTGCCGACCGGCATTACTGCATTTAAGCTCCAAGTGTGGTTGGGTCTTAGTGTGCTTCCCAGAACTCCGGCACGTCCGTATTCGTAACTTAGGTTAATTTGTGGTGCAAAATCTGCGTAATTCATGTTTTTAAGATTGTTTAGTGATTTTATTTCTCTTTGTTTTGCTTTTATATCTTCTCTTAGACTCAGTGCTATGTCATAGAGGTTATCAATTGTGTATTTTGAGGAGATTAGTTCATTGGTTTTTATTGAGGTTTCGATAGGGTAGATTGCTATTGTTACATCTATCCCCATTGTATCGGCGAGTGCAGCTTGGCGCAGTCTTAGGGTGTTTAGTGATGTTATTAATTCTTGTTTTGCAATAGCTAACTCTGCCTCTGCTCTCAGTACGTCAAATTTTGTTCCTACACCGATTTCATGCCTTGCTTGCATTAGTTTGAGTTGTTCTTGTCTGTCTTTTAGGTTGATTATCAGTACGTCTATGTTTAATTTAGCTTGTAATAGGTCATAGTAATATTGTGAAACATTTAGAAGTAAGTCTTCTCTGGTCTGGTTTATTCTGTGTTGAGAGGCTTTAAGCAGGTTGTGGTTGCTCGCTGCCGTAAAAATTTGTTTTGCATCTGCCAGTATAGGGTAACTAAAATTGATCCCGCTGTATACCGGATTTGCTTGGATTTGTTGTGCGAAAATTCCGCCGACAAGAAATTCACCGGTCAGGTATTGTATTTGGTATCTGTAGTACACCTGCGGGAGCAAGAAGGTCATTGAGTTTGCGAATGTCCATTTCGCTTCGTTTGTTTTTGATTTGCTGATTTTTAACGTGGTACTGTTTTTCAGGGCAATTGTTATGCAGTCTTCAAGGTTTACCGGCAATAAATTTATATCCAGTGCTTTTTTTACTTCCTCATCCAATTTGCGTTGGCGTTCTAGATTTTTTTGTGGGTTATCTTCTTTGATATATTCTAAAAAATCATCGTTTTTGTAATCCCAAATGAGCCCATCTTCACATAGACCGATTAGCGGGGTAAATATGTATATAATTACGCATGTACAAATTGACGTAATTTTTTTCTTATTTAGAAACAAATTACAAACCATATTACAAAGCATATTTGAAAACTCAATAGAAAGTTTAGGTCAAATTTTTAAAATTCTTATAGCCCGATCAAGCTAATCGGCAGGACAACTTCATAAATTAAACAGGATACTTTTGCCTGATTGTATTTTGTATTAACTTTCGTTTAAAATGAATATGAAACGAAGGTTAATATGACAAAAGTTGCTTTAATAAATCATGGTTGTGCAAAAAATCTTGTTGATTCCGAGTTGATGCTCGGGATACTTTCTGATGCGGGAATTGAGATTACTCTTGATGACAGTGCGGCTGATATTGTAATTATTAACACGTGCTCTTTTATTCAGGATGCGGAAAAAGAGTCTGTTCAATCTATTTTGGAGATGATAAATCAGGGTAAAAAGGTTATCATAACTGGATGTTTACCTCAGAAACACAAGGAAGAATTAAAAAAAGCAATACCCGAAATTGTTGCTATGCTCGGGACAACTGATATCCATAAGATTGTCGAAGTCGTTAAAAAACTGGACGACGGTCTGACTGATTATATTGAGGAGATTGCTGACAAACCGTTGTACATTTATCCCGAAAGTGTTCATCGCCAGCAGATAACCATTGGTTCAAGTTCTTATATTAAAATTGCTGACGGTTGCAATTATCATTGTGGGTATTGTATTATACCGACTTTGCGTGGTGCTTATTCTTCAAGAACTATTGAGAATATCCTTCAAGAAGCCAGAGAGCTTGGTGATAAGGGGGTTAGTGAGATTGTGCTGATCGCTCAGGATACTACAAGCTATGGGATTGATTTGTATAAAAAACCTTCTTTGGCAAAACTATTGACCGAATTGAACAAAATTGAATCCATAGATTGGATTAGGGTCATGTATACTTACCCTTCAATGATAGATGACGAGCTGATTGAGGCATTTAGGACTTGTGAAAAGGTTGTGAAGTATATTGATATGCCGTTGCAGCACGCAAGTAAAAAGATTTTAAAATCAATGCGCAGACCTGTTATGGATTATTGTTCGCTTATTAGAAAATTGAGAGATAATATTGACGGGATTGCTATCAGAACGGCGTTTATTGTCGGGTACCCCGGTGAAACGGAGGAGGATTTCGAGCTGCTAAAGGAATTTGTTCAAGATATGAAATTTGACAAGCTAGGTGTTTTTGAATTTAGCAAAGAAAAAAATACTGTTGCTTATGAACTGTCCGGACAGGTGCCGGCTCGTATTAAACATTCAAGAAAAAAAGAACTTTTGAGTATACAACAGTCAATATCTGCTGAGATTAACAATTCATTTGTATCAAAGAGTATACCCTGTATCATTGAGGCGGTAAGTGATGATTGCGGTGTTGTTGCCCGTTCTTATCGAGATGCTCCGGAGATTGACGGTCTGGTTTATATTGAGTCTGAAAAACAACTTGTGCCGGGGGATATTGAATCGGTTAGAATACTCTCTGCCGATGAGTATGATTTGTACGGGGTTGTTGAATAGATATTTGTTACATATAAATATTAAAAAATAATTAACTTTTTTATTAAAATCTGAATTTCAATGATATAAAAGAATTGTGATAGTGATGATAATTGTACGATGTTAAACAAAGGAGGAAAATCATGGCAATAAAACCGCTTTCAGACAGAATTGTAATCAAGGTAATTGATGATACAGAACAAACTTCCGGTGGAATATTTATTCCTGATTCTGCGAAAGAAAAACCGCAAAAAGGTGAAGTTGTAGCTGTTGGACCGGGAAAAACACTTGATGACGGTAAAAAAGAAGAAATGGAAGTTAAAGTCGGTGATATAGTTTTATTTGCTAAGTATTCCGGTACTGATATAAAACTCAACGATGAAAACTTAAAGATCTTATCTGTAAAAGATGTATTGGGCATTTTGGTCTAGGTACCAAAATATAGTTAGTTTGTAATTATTTTGCAAATAGATAATTTTGTAAGGAGAATATAAAATGGCTAAGAAAATTGTATTTAATGAAGAAGCTCGAAAGAGTCTTCTTAAAGGGATCGATGCTGTTGCCGATGCTGTGAAGGTTACGATTGGTCCTAAGGGAAGAAATGTAATACTTGAAAAAAAATTTGGTGCACCTCAAATTGTGAATGACGGTGTAACTATTGCGAAAGAAATTGAGCTTGAAGACGGCTTGGAAAATGCCGGTGCTCAGTTGCTCAAGGAAGTTTCTTCAAAAACTAACGATGTTGCAGGTGATGGTACGACAACGGCTGCTGTTCTTGCTCAGGCTGTTGTTAGAGAAGGTTTAAGAAACCTTACTGCAGGTGCTAATCCTATGTGCATTAAACGTGGTATGGATAAGGGTGTGAAACTCGCTGTTGAAAAAATCAAAGAAATGTCCAGACCTGTTAATTCTCAAGAATCACTTGCACAAGTTGCTACAATATCTGCCGGTAATAACCATGAAATTGGACAACTTATCGCTGAAGCTATGGAAAAAGTTGGTCATGACGGTGTAATCACTGTTGAAGAATCAAAATCATTCGGTACCAATTTGAAAGTTGTTGAAGGTATGCAGTTTGATAAGGGTTATATTTCGCCCTATTTTGTTACTGATCCTGAAAGAATGGAAGCTGTTCTTGAGGATGCTTATGTTCTTTGTGTTAACAAAAAAATCAACCTTATTGCAGATTTAGTTCCTATTTTGGAACAAGTTGCAAGAGATGGTCGCTCTCTATTAATTATCGCTGAAGATGTTGAAGGCGAAGCTTTGGCTACTTTGGTTGTTAACACTATGAGAAAAGTTTTGAGAGCTGTTGCTGTTAAGGCTCCAGGTTTTGGTGACAGAAGAAAGGCTATGCTTGAAGATATTGCTATTTTGACCGGCGGTGAAATGTTCACTGAAGAGTTGGGTATCAAACTCGAAAATATTACCGTTCAAATGCTCGGTAAAGCTAAACGCGTTACTGTTACCAAGGACAATACTACTATTGTTGTCGGTGATGAAACAAAAGCTAAGGTTGAAGAAAGAGTTAAACTTATCAAACGTCAGATCGAAACATCTGATTCTGAGTATGATAAAGAAAAACTTCAAGAAAGACTCGCTAAACTCTCAGGCGGTGTTGCTGTTATAGAGGTTGGTGCTGCTTCTGAAGTTGAATTAAAGGAAAGAAAACTCAGAATTGAAGATGCTCTTAACGCAACAAGAGCAGCTAAGGAAGAAGGTATTGTTCCCGGTGGCGGCGTTGCTTTGCTTCGTGTTATGCAAGAAATGCAAAAGAATCTAGACACTTGTCAGTATGCTACTGATGACGAAAAAGTAGGTTATCGCATTTTGCTCGATGCTTTGCATATACCTTTGAAACAAATTGCTGAAAATGCAGGCGTTAAGGGTGATGTTGTTGTTGAAGAAGTTAAAAAACTTCCGACTACAGAAGGTTTTGACGCTATGTCTAATGAGTATGTTGATATGTTCAAAGAAGGTATTGTTGACCCTGCCAAGGTAACACGTTCAGCTTTGGAAAATGCTGTTTCTGTTGCTTCTATGCTTCTTACTACTGAAGCTGCAGTTGTTGATATTCCGTCTAAGGAACCTGCTCCTGCTATGCCTCCGATGGGCGGCGGTATGGGCGGTATGATGTAATTATGCAGCATACACAACATCTGTTATGAAACTAAAGGAGCCTTTAGTGGCTCCTTTTTTTATTTTAAATTTCTTCTTTTTTCGCTTGTTCGCTGTTTGTTGTTTTTAGTACATGTTTAAGTATATCCAGTATGTGCGATATACTTTTTTTACATAATTTTTTGTTTCTTCATAGGGAATGTTTTCTATAAACTCATCAAGGTTGTTGTAATTAGATTTGTTAGTCCAGCTTTTTACTGCGTTTGGACCGCCGTTATATGATGCTACTGCCAGCAAATCATTGTTATTAAGCTTGTTTTTAGCATATTTCAGATATGCACATCCTAGGTTTAAATTGTCCTCCGGTATTAGGAGTTCTTGCTTGTTGTAATAGGGCACATTTTCTTTTGCTGCAATATAAGTTGCTGTGGATGGCATAATTTGCATTAATCCCCTTGCGCCGGCAGAACTTATTGCAGACGGATTAAAATAACTCTCTTCGCGGATAAGTGCTGTAACTAAATATGAGTCGAGGTCAAATTTTTCTGAGTATTTGTTGATTAAGTCAGGGTAGTGCAACTGATATGCCAGTCTGTACACGCTGTCTGAAAAATCGGGTTTTTCTTCTGTTTCTGCCAGCGCATCACGGGCAAGGATTGCTGCTGTTGCGTAGTTACCTTCTTTGTATTGCAGCCAGCTTTGTACAAATTTGTTATCTTTCTCTACTTCGTTTAAAAGTTCGTAGTCATCAAGTTTTAAAATTAAATTTACTAAGGCTATGTTGTCGTCGGACATTGTTGTGTGATTAAGCGGGAATGGAATGTCCGGTGCGTGTGCGGGCAGATGTCTGTAACTTCTTGTTTTCCAAGGTGAATTTCCTGATAGTATTGAGAGTTTTTTGTTTGCTCTATAGGCGTAATAATCATCGGGGTATTTTTCAAGAATCCGCTGATAAAACCCTTTTGCTTCATTCTTGCGTCCTTGAATCTCTGAAATTCGTCCCATCCAAAAGTTTATTCGCGGGGCGGCAATTGTGTTCGGGTAATCCTTTATGTGCATCCGTCCGATATTAGCTGCTTCAATATAGTTTCTGTTTGTGTATTCTATCCAAAATAAATTTGACAACGCATCTGAGGCAAAATTGCCATCCGGATATTTTCTGAATATCTCTTTGTAAAAAAATTCTCTCAATGGTTCATCGACAAGTTTTGATAACCTGTACATTATGAAGTCTTCGCCTTTGGAGTGATTTTCTTTTGCTATTTCAAGTGCTTTGTACCAGCCAGTTTTCTCAGTTTTGTCGGATGTTTTTGCAAAACTTTCTATTGTTTTGTAAAGCTCCTTTTCGTCAATTGCGCCGGAGTAATTTTTGTATCCGTTGCTAAAAATTTCCTGTGCTTTTTCTTTTTGTCCGGCGTTTTGATATATTCTGAACAGATAATGCCAGACGGCTCGCATTTCTGCTCTGTTTAAGTATGGCAATGCGTTTGTGTAATAGCTATTGTGAAAGTATGCTTGACCGATTATCTGGTTTTCATAGCCGGTTAACTCTGTTTTTAGAGCGGTTATTTCGTTTATGCAGTTTAGGGCAAACCTTCCGTTGGGTGATTCTTTCAAATATGTAATGAAAAAGCTTTTTGCTCTATCCGGATGTTTTTCTTTGTTTATCAGTCCGAGGTAATAGTTTGCCGCTATTGCGTATTCTTTATCAATCGGATTCTTTTTCAGGGAGGTAAATATTTTTTCTGCTTTTCTCAGTTCATTTTGTCTGTAATAATTCTGTCCAAGTGCATAATAAGCTTTTGCGGCAAACATTGAATCTGGAAATCGCTCTATAAATAAATGGTACTTTTTTACTGCCGTTTCAACATCTTTTAGTTCATCCGCACAGTTCGCTTCTCTTAGCAGTGCTATTTCATATAATTTTGAGTTGTGTGATATATTTGTGAAGTTGTAGTATGCGTTTTCATAATCTTTTTTCTGAAAAAATTCTACACCTGTTTTATATGTCTTGAAATCTTTATCAGAGACACTTGTCATTGAAAAAACCTTACAAAATGCAATTATGATAAGTGTGGCAAACGCAGCGGTTATAAGAAAAAATTTTAAATTCCTCTTAAAGTTTTTCATCTTTTTCTACTTCACCTGCTAATTATTAATATAAGTATCCTCAAAAACCGATAAAAGAGCAAGGATCTTTCTCAATGTTGTTTACATAGTATGTTTGTAAACGTTTTGAGTGAGAGCTATGCACAATCAACATGTTAGTTATTTAAATTTAAATATCAAGGAGCTAAGTACGCAAAAAAGCTGTAAACCTGCAATTAATCTAAAAAGTAGGGGCAAAGTAGTAAAAAACTATGTATTTTATGAATCAGCGGTCAGGATAAAGGCTAACTAAAAACTTCCGAAGCCTGTATGTTTTTGTCAGGCAAAAATATTCTAAATGTTGTTCCTTTTCCAAGTGTTGATTCTACTGTAATATCTCCGTTATGAGCTTGCATTATTTTTTTCGAGATAAAAAGCCCGAGTCCTGAACCTACTTTTTTAAATTTCTTTGCATTTGTTTCATGTTCTATAAATATTTTTCTTGCTTCGTCCTTTGCTATGCCTGGTCCGTTATCGGTTACACTTATTATCAGGTTTGAACTGTGCTCTGATATATCAATCTTAATCGATGAGTTTTCGGGTGAATATTCTGATGCGTTTGTTATTACGTTGTTGAGCACTCTTGTAATCTCCAGATCATCGTACAAAAGAAATTCAGTTGGTGCATTGTTTTTAATTTTTAATGTTTGATTTTTAGCTTCGAGCAGATATTTTATATTCTCTGCACACTTTTGTACGGTGGATTTTATTGAGTTAAGCTCTTTGCGCAGGCAAATTTCACCGTTGTCTATTTTATATCGTGTAAGAAGATTGTCTGTCATTTTTGCCATAAATTTTGATGAGCTGTAAATCTCTTTTACCAGTTCCATCTGCTCATCGGTTAATTTGCCGAAACTACCGCTCATAAGCAGTTCGAGTGCTCTTGATTCTGCTCTGATAGGTGTTTTTAGATCGTGTGTAAGCGTTGCTATGAATTGCTCTTTCAGATTAATTCGCCTTATATCTTCTGTTATGTCGCGCAATACTATTAGATAGCCGCTCAAAATATTCTCTGCATTCATTATTTTTGATATTTTTACGTTTGTTATTGTATCTTCAATTTGTATTTTAAATGTTGTAGTTCTGCTTTCTGAATTTACAAACTTTGTTAAGGTTTCAATATTTTCGTGTTGTTTGTATTTATCCAAAATTTGTATAAAATTAGAATGTTCTTTATGTCCGCCTATGAAAATTCTGTGATTTTTGGAGATTACATCAAAATCCTTGTTCGCTAAAATTATTTCATCACTTGAAAATTCAAAAATGTTTTCCAGCTGTTCTTTTGCAAAAAATAATTCGTCTTGTAATGATTTAATTTTCAGGATTCTGCCGATTTGTGCACGAATTGTTTTTATATTAAACGGCTTTTCTATATATGCTATTGAACCTGTGTTGTATCCTTTTATTTTGTTTTCGTCAGAACCGTGTGCACTCACAAATACAAGCGGTGTATTGGGATGTGTTTTTAAAAATTCTTCTGCCAGTTCAAATCCGTTTAAATTGGGCATTACAACATCAAACAATGCAAGATCAAATTTCTGTTCTTTTGTCTGTTCCAGTGCGTCTAGCGGATTGCTATATGTTGATACATTCATGTTGAACGGTTTTAGTGTTTCAACAAGCAGATCTATATTTAAGCTGTTGTCATCAACTATTAACAGATTACCTTTCTTAGTGTTCATTTGCCTCCTTCCAATCTCTAAAAGATTTGAACTCGATTTGTCGGTCTTTCTTTTGCTCCTGTAGAAGATTACAGGATATCATTGTTAAAATTATATAGACAGTTGTTTAAGTTGTTGATTATATATCAGGTTTACCACTCAGGCTTAGATTTTGTTAAAACAGCACAACTTGAACAGAGTTTAATATTAAAACTATTACCTGTTACATGTAATTAGCCAACTGGGTGATATTTTTTGTGATTATCCAACCCTTGCGCTGAGGTATGTTCAAGGGTATTTTTTAATAATTTAATAAGTACAGTTGTGTGTATGCGCTTAAATATCCTGATACGGGTTAGAGTTTGTCTTAAATCTAAAAGGCTAGTGCAATTAACTGCCATTATTAGCGCATAGTTTTTTGAAGTAGTCTGGTTTATTCTTTAATACTTCCTGCCAGAATATCGTTGATGAAATATTTTTTGCCGACCAGAAATAATGCTATTACCGGTAGTGAAAGAAGTACAGAACAAGCCATCAATGCACCCCAGTCTGTTATCTCACGAAAACTTCCTCTGAATTGTGCGATAGCGACTGGTAGAGTGGTTATATTTTCAGAGTTAGTTACGATAAGCGGCCACATAAAACTGTTCCAGGTTGTTATGAAAGTAAAAATACCTAACGTCATTAATGCCGGTAATGCCAGTGGTAATGAGATTTTGAAAAAAGTTTCAAAAAAATTGCATCCATCAATTCTTGCTGCATCTTCAATTTCTTGTGAAAAACCGCAAAACCATTGCCTCATCAAAAATACACCAAATCCTCCGAATACTCCCGGTAAAATCAGTGCTTGATAGGTGTCTATCCAGTTTAGTTCCCGCATTATGAAAAATAACGGGATTATATTTACCTGAGGCGGGATCATCATTGTGATCAGAAATATAAAAAATATTATTTCTCTATATCTGAATTTTACTTTTGCAAAAACATATCCGGCCATTGCAGATATTATTACTTGAAATATTGTTGTGAGTGATGCAACAAGTAGGCTGTTAAAAAAGTACTTTATGACAGGCATTTTGGTGAGAACTGCGGCGTAATTCTTTAGTGTGAAAGGCTCGGGTATGAATGTCGGTGCAGATGAAAATATTTGTGATTCTTCCATAAATGAGACTCCAATCATCCAAAGAAACGGCATAACCATCGATAATGCCCCAAAGATTAGAAGAACGTAGCCTGAGATAATTACTGCTTTTTTCATGTGATTAATTGTAATTCTTATGTGCTCTTTTCGCAATAATTAAAAGATTTTTGCAAATGAAAGAAAATAATCGGTTATTACATTGAAAATAATTGGCATAATCCAGACTAATATTGCCGCACCCAAAACAGGTTTGAATAGGAAACTTAATTGAAATACGTTAACCTGAGGTGCAGTCTTTGATATTATCCCGAGAATTAAGTCCTGACCTAAAGTTGCCAGAAGAACGGGCGATGCGATTTGCAGACCTACGTATAAAACATTCGATGTGACCTTGACCAGATAATCCTTATTCACAATCATTTCAATAGGTATAGAAGTTGCATACATGGGAAAAATCTCAAAGCTTCTGACAAAAGCATTAATAAGCCAGTATATTCCCCCGACATGCATAAATATTATTATAGCGAGTATACCAAAAAGGTTACCGACGATAGATACCTGACTTTGAGAGGTCGGATCCAATACCATTGCCGAGGACAAACCCATTTGCATATTAATCATATCACCTGCTGCGGCGATGGCTGCAGTGATGCATTGTGCAACAAATCCGATAATTGCACCGACAACCATATTCAAAAATAACCCCAATACTAACGATGAATCGTGAGGAATACTCTGCGGTTTCATTGTAAAACACAGTATAATTGTAACCATCAGTGCAAAGGTTAATTTTACATATCCCGTGACTTCTTTTCTGTTAAATACAGGAGCAAACCTTATGAATCCCAACATTCTTGCGAAAATGAATATCCCTGCACCCAGAGCGTTGTTTATCTGTGGAAAATATTTTGGAAACTCATTGAGGATTGTATCAATCATTCTACGACTCCGGCGGTAAATCTATTTCGAATACTTCGTTACTAATTACGGGATTTTGTTCTACTTTTACTTTTATTGTGTATTGCTTGTTTTTATTGGTTGTTACAAATATGTTGCTGCTGCCTGTGGAAAATGTGCGTATTACGATCTGGTGTGAAACATTGAATAAATCAGATGATTTTTGTACGCTTAGGACATTCGGTTCTGAAACACTCATTTTTATGGGGTTTTCATCGATAAATAACATGTAGGATTCATTTTTTTTCAACGTAAGTTCAAGATTATCAAATGCATACACCGGAAGTGTCGAAAAAAGTATAATCAAACTGAGAAGAAGTTTTTTCATATTTTTTACCTGTTCATTATTGCGTTACGTTCTATAAGGTTGGGGCTTGGATTCGGCATTCTGTCTGAGGGGTAGTGTTTGATCTTTTCATTGTGATCAATAAACGGAATTTTACCCGGATGACGCATAATATCGCCTATTTCTTGTTTGTTAAATCTGCTTTCTTTCATCTCTGAGGCAAATGGGGATGTATATCTGTGGTAATTGGATGGTAATACATAATTGCCGCTTGCAGGAATCTGGTTGAAAGCCAGTGCATAGCCCTCTTGTGTAAGGTTTATTAGTAACCTGACATAACCCACACCTAAGATCATTAATACAAGAAATACCGCAAGAATTTTAGGTGCAGCAGCTATTGTTTGCTCCTGTACTTGAGTTACGGCTTGTAATATACCGACAACAAGCCCGATAGCAGCTGCCACAAGCACACACGGCATTGATATTAACAGCATTGTTACAAAACCTTTACCCATATATTCAAGTAATATTTCCATAATTTTTCCTTAATTAAAACTCGTTACCAGACCGTGCACAATCATCGACCAGCCATCCACTGCTATGAATATCAGAAGTTTAAACGGCAAAGATATGATAGTGGGTGATAACATAAACATACCTAACGCCAGCAAAACGTTAGCTACAACTAAATCTAGAACGATAAACGGCACAAATATTACGAATCCGATTTCAAATGCCGTTTTTAACTCGCTTACGATATAAGCAGGCGCAACTTGCCAGATAGTTATGTCATCAGGTGTTTTAGGGCGTTCTGCGCCTGAAAGTTCTATGAAGAAAGTCATATCTTCTTGCCTTGTTTGTTTCATCATAAATTCTTTGAGCGGTTTTGACCCTTCCACAATTGCCCCGACCATATCACCGTTTTTTGTATAAACCGGTTCTCCCATCTCCCACATCTTTTGAAACACCGGATTCATTGTATATATTGTCAGTATCATTGATAAACCGACAAGTACTATTGCAGGCGGTACTTGTTGAGTTCCCAATGCTTGTTTTAGCATTGAAAATACGATTGTGTATCTTAAAAAACTTGTCATGCAAGTAAATACAAGCGGTAATGCCGAAAATACCGTCATTACCAAAAGCATTTGTAATACTGGATTCAAGTCCTTTAATATACTGTCCATCTTTTATCCCTCTTATACGCTTTCTTTGTATATTGTTGTTGAATTGAGCTTTTTCAGCATTTCTTTCAATACCGGTGATTTATCTTTTTTCAGTGAACTCATTACGTCCGAGTAATCGATTTTTCTTGAATCTTCTTTTGATTCAAAAGTTTTTTCAGACAGGTTAGTGCTTGTTATGTTCAATGGTTTTTCATTATTATCATTGAGTTTTGACAGAAAAGTCGTTCTTTCCGCGTCTGCTGCAATTAAAAACTTCTCATCACCGGCTTTAATTACATAAAGAGTTTTTCTTTGGGACAGGTTGAGAGTATTTTCGATTGCCAATTCGTTATTATTATTGTTGTTACGGCTGTTTATCATTGTTTTTTTGAAAACCATAAGACACAAAAATATGGCGCCGACCATTGCCATTGTGTAAATACCGAATTGTATAAGATAAGTGCTCATGTTATGTTCTCCTGACTGTAGTGTTTTTAAAGGTCTTCTTCATCGACGTCAAAATCGCTGTAATCAAAGTCTTCTTCTTTAAATTCACTGTCTTGATCTTGTTGTATTGCTTCTTGAGTAACAGGTTGTGAGTGTTGAGGTTGCTGTTGTTGTGCGGGTTGTATAGCGGCTTCTTGATAGTCTGCTATTTGTGCATTTTCAGAAGCGTTATTTTTTTCCTCAGTAAATATCTCGTTTATTCTCACACCATATCTATCATTTATAATGACCAATTCGCCGGAGGCAATAATTTTGTCCTCAACTTTTAGATCAATTTTGTTTTCATAAACAGAGCCGATATCGACGACAAGTCCTTCCGATATTTGTTTAAGTTCGCCCAATGAAAGCTTAACTTTCTCAAATTCTGCACCGAGTTCGACTTGTATATTGTCCCACATGACATATAGATCGCTGTTGCTCATATGTGTGCCTCCATTATTTTCGTTCATATTAAAATTTATTATTAAAGCGGGGTTAGGTGCGACGCGGAATTTTTTTCTTTGTCCGTCAAACAAAAGTGTCATTTCACTGGTGTGACTTCTTTCCAACAGTACAACATCGTCGATCTCCATCTGTTTTAAGTCGTTCAATCTTATTCTTGTTCTGCCCACTTCTATGTCCACGTCTGCTTTGTAAAAGGTGAAGTTATCTATCGAGAAATTCTCCTGCGTAAGTTGCATTGGTTCAGGCCTTATTGCTACTATCGGGATGGTTATTATCAGTTTTCCAAGCGACTGAAATTCGTCTTCAAAAAAGTATGTCAAATTGCATTCATTGTAATTTGTATTGTTTTTCGGGAGGTCTGCGCCTTTGAGTATTAAATTTGAGAATTTTTTATACAAGTGGTTATTAAACTCGGTCAGTATTGTAGCTTCAAGTTCTGTCAATTTTTCAATATTGAATGCCTTCCTGCTCATTCCAAGGCTCGTTTCCAGAAGGTTTTTTACCATTTGTTTTGATAATCTTAAAAATACAGAGAGCTCTCTGTTTAGTCTTATTTGAGTAACAAAATATTCATCTGCAACAGCGAGTACATTTACATTTTCATTAAGAGACACAAGCCTGCAGCCCATTTCTTCATCCCAGAATTCTTTTGAACCTTCAGCTATTTCGTGAGAGAAATTTGAATCGAACCAGCTGAAAGTTAACGGTAATTGTTGAGAAAATACCGATGTCTCCTGTTCTTCTTCTGTAAAATCACCTAAGCGCAACTTATTATCCCTCATCCCTGTTGACGATGTTTAGCACATCCCCACACATAATATATTAGTAACCGGCTTGTTTTATCACATCATACATTCATATTAGATTTTTAAAATATTTGTTGTTATTTAGTTCTTTAATCGATTCGTATCTTTTTTCTTTAATGTTTGGTTTAGGATTGTCAAATAATTCTTATAAAAACATGGTTGCGTCAAGATTTTTGAGTTAACATGTTATCAGTAAGTCTATCGTTAATGAAGGAATGATGTTATGTGGGAATATACCGAGAAAGTAATGGATCATTATAAAAATCCGAGAAATGTCGGAGAAATAAAAGATGCGGATGCAATCGGCGAAGCAGGTTCATTGGCTTGCGGTGATGCATTGAAATTGTATTTGAAAGTTGACAAAAACGGTATAATTACTGATGCAAAATTTCAGACGTTCGGTTGCGGCTCTGCTGTTGCAAGTTCAAGTATTCTCACCGAAATGGTTATCGGTAAACATATTGACGAAGCAAAAAAAATTACTAATCAGCAGATTGCAGATGCATTGGGCGGATTGCCTCCCGAGAAGATGCATTGCTCCGTTATGGGTCATGATGCATTGAATTCCGCTATTGCAAATTATTACGGCGAAGAGTATCTTGAGCCTGAAGATGACAAAATCCTTTGTCGTTGTTATCACGTTACGGAAAAACACTTAAGGCAGATTATTGAAGAAAATCACCTCAAAGATTTAGAAGAGGTTATGAATTATGCAAAAGCTGGAGGTGCTTGCGGACAGTGTCATATGGTTATTCAAAAACTGCTTGATGAGTATAATATTGAAAAACCTAAATTGGATATAAATAACATGTCTGCCACTCAGCTTATCCTTAAAGTTAATAATGTTATTGAAAAATATATTTCAAATGAACTTCGCAAAGACGGTGGTGATATTGAACTTGTTGATGTCAAAGATAACAAAGTTTATGTCTCGTTGAAAGGAAGTTGCAAGTCGTGTAAATTTTCTTCTAACACATTGAAAAATTTTGTGGAAGCTTCTTTAAAAGAGCATATTTCACCTGACATAGAAGTTATTGAGGTGTAAGATGACTGATAAGATTGTATATTTGGATAATAATGCCACGACAAAGATAGATCCGATTGTATTTGAGGCAATGGTGCCGTATTTTTGTGAATATTACGGTAATCCGTCGAGCACACACGAGTTTGGCGGTAAGGTTTCTTATGCAATTCGTGATGCCAGAGAGTCTGTGAAAGATTTGATGGGGGCATCGGATATGAAGGAGATTATTTTTACCGGCTCCGGCTCTGAAAGTGCAAATACCGCAATCCGTGGGGTTTTGGAAGCTAACAAGAACAAAAAACATATTATTACAACAAAAGTTGAACATCCTTGTGTTTTGAATCTGTATAAATATTTTGAAAAACAAGGATACGAAGTCACATACCTCGGTGTCGACAGTGAAGGCAATTTGGATTTAAATGAACTCAGTGAAGCGGTGACGCCTGATACTGCGCTGGTAAGTTTAATGGCAGCGAATAATGAGACTGGAGTTATCTTTCCATACCAGCGTGCGGCTTCTATTGTAAAAAGCAAAAATCCTAAAACGAAAGTTTTTGTTGATGCTGTGCAGGCTGCAGGTAAGATACCGCTTGATGTTAAAAATACCGATGTTGATTTAATGGGTATTGCGGGTCACAAGATCCACGCTCCCAAAGGTGTTGGGGCTTTGTATATAAAAACCGGAACGCTTCTGCCGGCATTAATCATTGGCGGGCATCAGGAAAGGGGCAAAAGAGCCGGAACTGAAAATGTCACAAGTATTGTCGGATTGGGGGTTGCTGCCAGACTGGCGAAAGAGTCTTTAAACGATGAAATAACAAGAGTGAAATCGCTTCGTGATAAGCTTGAAAACGGTATCCTTTCATCTATATACAATGCCAGAGTCAACGGTTCGAGAAATAATCGTGTTCCGAACACTACCAATATAGGTTTTCAGTACATTGAAGGTGAACTTATATTGTTACATATGAATGACCTTGGTATATGTGCAAGTTCCGGCAGTGCTTGTACGTCTGGAAGTCTTGAACCAAGCCATGTACTTAAGGCTATGGGTGTTCCATTTACTGCATTGCACGGTAGCATACGATTTAGCTTAAGCAGGTTTACCACATCAGAGCAGATTGATTATACTTTGAAAGTTTTGCCTGATGTTATATTTAAGCTCAACAATATTTCTCCGTATCAAAAGGAGCTTGCTGAACTGAAAACGGCTAAAAAGTAGTTTGGAGCGTTTTATTGTTTTTATTTTGACCTCCTGTGTAGTAATGGTATTTCATTAAGAAATATTAAAAAATTGGCATGGTCATGGATTATGCTATCCTTGAATCAGGGGGATATAGCGAAAGCATATTTTGTGCAATGATGCAAAAAATATATATAGACAAGTTACTTCATAATAAAAATTTTATTCGCGAGTTCTTGTTTGAACCGAATGATATGTTGGAGTTGGACTTTACTAACGTAAGAGAAATTAGACTCAATGACATTCAAAGGTTGTTAGATTTACAGAAGTTGGCGATTTACAATGAAATTTCGCTTAGAATCAACAATTTGGAGCCTAATATAAGCAAAATATTGAAACAAACCGGTCTGTATAAAACATTTAATACAATAGGTGCGACAAGTGTTAAACCTATAAATAAAAGATTGGCTCTTGAATAATGAAAAATCCTCGTTTGTATGTTGTGGCAACACCTATAGGTAATAAATCAGATTTGAGTGCTCGTGCAATAAAAATATTGCAATCGGTTGATCTGATAGCCTGTGAGGATAGTCGGGTCAGCAAAAAGCTACTGGTGCAATACGATATAGACGCTAAACTCGTAAGTTATCATAAGTTTAATGAAAAACAAAGAACTGAGGAATTGAAAAAAGTTCTTGATGCCGGTAAAACTGTTGCGTTGATTTCTGATGCCGGTACGCCTTGCATATCTGATCCGGGGAGAATACTAGTTAAGGAATTATTTGAATCCGGCGTGGAGATTACTTCGATCCCGGGGGCAAGTGCTCTGACAACATTTTTGTCGCAGATCCCGCGCTGTAGTGAGGAGTTTGCTTTTGTCGGATTTTTGCCCAGAATAAAGTCTCAGCAGCAAGAACTGTTAAAAAAGTTTTCTTTTATAGATACAGTTTTTTATGAGTCGGCTAACAGGCTTTTAGATACATTGCAAAATATTCGTGAATGTTTTGGAGATAGTGCAAAGGTTGCAGTTGCACGTGAGTTGACCAAGATATACGAAGAAACTGTCTGCGACTGCATAGGCAATATTATTGATTATTATGAGAAGAATACACTCAAAGGTGAAGTTGTTGTGATGTTGTACGCATTAAAAATTTCACAAGAAGATGATGTGGTTCATGAAAAAGTGAAATTGCTTTCAGAACAGGGATATTCAGCCAAAGATATTTCCGTAATCTTGCATACATTATACGGATACAACAAAAACAATGTATATAAATTGGCACTTTCTTCAAAACAACAATGATTAAAACATTGGTATGAATCCGGAGTAAACAAGGCTTTCCCACGATTTATAATAATTAATCTGGCTTGCGCTGCCTGTGGGGATAAAGATTCTGTTTTGGTTTTTGTAGGGGATATCCAGAGCGTTTCTTATAGCAGCTTTGATAATGTCCGGATGGGTAACAATTATAATGCGTTTTGTTATGTTTTCTTCGACAATTTTGTCAACAAATTTTCCGACACGCAGGCTTAATTGGCTGAGTGACTCGCCGCCTTCGGGCCAATAATGTTCAGGATCGTTGTGATAGTTTTCAAGTTCGGTGGGGTATTTTTCTTCAATTTGGTCAAAACTTAACCCACTCCAAAGTCCGGCTTTTTTGTTTTCGAGTTCGTCTAATATTTCGAAATCTTTTTGATAACTTTTTGCTATGATGTTCGCAGTTTGTATGCAACGCATTGCGTTGCTCGTAAAAATTTTGTCGACTCTTGGTGAACGACGGATTATCCAGTTTGCGATATTTTCTATTTCTTCTTTGCCCTTGTCATTGAGCGGCGGATAACTCTCATTGTCGCACAGGCGGTTTTCTTCAGTATATATAGTGGAGCCGTGACTTATAAAGGTTATTTTACATTTTCTCTTGAACAACATATCGTGTCACCTTTCTTATAATCATTATCGACTATAAATTTGGTTTCTTCAATCTTTTTTTCTAAATTTAATACAAAAAACCGAGATCGACAGACCTCGGCTTTTTAAATATTGTAAGCACTTAAAAAGAGCTACTCGATGATCATACCGTGAATCAAGTCGATTCGAATAGGTCTTGTTAGTTGAACATTGACAACTTGTCCGTTGTGATATTCGATAACAGATCCTCTAAATATACGTTTGAAGAATGTTTTCCAAAAAGCTCGCAAATCGCGCATTTCTAAAACGACGCCTTCAAATCTTGCATTTGGGTTTTTATCCGTACAAATGTTAGTGGTGACGATTTGCATTTTACCGTCTCTAAAGAAGCATTTTGCGACCTTAACAGATGAAACGTGACCAGTAATAGGACTGTTTTCGACTATAAGCAGATATCTTTCTTTTGT
>CASEVT010000006.1 GCA_949291445.1 uncultured bacterium
GGTGAGGTCGAGGATCTTACGGTAATATGTGTTTTAAAGGGGTCGAGTATTTTTTGTTGCGATTTGATTAAGCATCTGAAAATGCCGGTGCAACTTGAATTCATCAAGGTATCCAGCTACGGCAACGCTCAGGTTTCATCCGGTAATGTTAAAGCGCTCGATCTTACACTCCCGCATTTGGAGAATAAAAATGTTTTGGTTGTCGAAGATATCATTGATACGGGATGTACGTTGAAATTTTTGGTGGATCTAATCACTAACACTCACGCTCCGAAGGTTTGTAAAATAGTTACTTTTTTGAATAAAAAGATTGCCCGAAAAACACCGATTGAACCTGATTATTACGGCTTTGATATTGATGACAAATTCGTTGTCGGATACGGTTTGGATTATGAGGGTTATTTCAGGAATCTGCCTTATATCGGCTATTTTGAATCATAAAATTAGGTGCAAAAGAAACGATAATCTCAAGTTACATAGCAACTGCTATACCGAACAGCCAGCAATATATCCTGTTGACCAGCAGTTTTGGAGGTTAAATCCGCCTGTTAGTCCGTCAATATCAAGTACTTCACCGCAAAAATAAAGATTATTAACAAGCTTGGATTCCATGCGTTTGGAATTAACCTCTTTTAAGTCCACCCCGCCTGCCGTGACAATCTCTTCTCCGTTGCATCTGCCGGTTGCATGTAGTGTAAATGAGGTCAGATTTTGGATTATGAGCTTTCGTTCTTCTCTTTTTAATTGACCTGATTTTGTTTGCGGGTTTAGGTTATTGTATTCCAGTATTGCCCTTGCAAGGTTTTTGGGTACATAAAGGCTAATGAGATTTAAGATATCTTTTTTGGATTCTTTCTCCAGCTTTTTGCTAAATTCATTTTCAAATTCCGTTGCATCATTTCTATTTACAAGATTTATAATTATTTTCAAAGGATTTTTTTCACTAAACTCTTCATAAGCGCAATAGGAGGATATTTTGTAAACCAATGGTCCTGATATTCCTTGATGAGTAAAGAGCAGATCACCTTTGACGGTTTTTTTCTTTTTGTTTTCAAAATATACTTCGGCATTAAGGTTGTGTAAGCTAATGCCGCTAAGGCTATAAAAAGCTTTCTCCGTCGTTTTTAAGGCGGTTAATGCGGGTTTTGTTGCGATTATGTTGTGTCCCAATTTTCTCGCAATTGCGTATCCGCCTTTTGAACCGGTTGCGATTATTATTGCGTCAAAATTGTATTTTGAGCTTTGGGTTTGTACTTTGAAAATATCGTTTGTATGTTTAATTGAGATTACTTTTTCTTTTTTGATTTCTATGTTTTGTAATTCGTTTAAGAGAGCTTTTTTCACGATTTTAGAAGAATTGCTGGTGGGAAAAATGCGGGAATCTTCTTGTACATAGGTTTCTATGCCAATTTTTTTGAAAAAATTTATAGTATCATTCGTTGAAAATTGTGAAAAAACAGAATACAAAAATTTTTCACCCCGCGGGTAAAATTTTGCAAGTTCTCTTGTGTCAAATTCGTTATAGGCAAGATTGCATCTGCCGCCGCCTGTGGGTAAAATGGTTTTTAATACTTCGTCTTTTTCAAAAACGGTTACGCTGTGGTTTTTAGAAGCGAAAATTGCCGCCATAACTCCCGCAGGACCGCCGCCGATTATGCACACACGCTTAGACATTTGAGCGTGTTCCGTACAAAAATACATCTTCTACATCGTCAAGCTCATCATATAATTCGGTCACGGTTTTGTTAGAAACCGGATGCACAAAATCAGGTATAAGCTCCAATAACGGTACCAGTACAAATGCCCTTTTGTGCATGTGTTTGTGCGGGATCGTTAGTTTTTCGGTGTTTAAAATCAGTTTGTCATAAAAAATTATGTCGATATCGATGCTTCTTTGTGCCCAGCGAACTTCATGCGTTCTGTCCCTGCCAAGCAAATTCTCAATCTCTTGGCACTTTGACAACAGTTCTTCCGGTGTAAGTGATGTTTTTATTTCTATTATTACGTTTAAAAACCATTCCTGATCCTTATATCCCCAGGGTTCCGTTTCATATAACGCTGATGTTCGTATGATACTTGTACTGTCTGAGAGCGAAAACAGATTGACCGCACTTTGTATCGTGTTGAATCGGTCACCAACGTTAGAACCCAAACATAAATAAACTATTGCCATGGTTATATTCTATATTTTTTTTTACTATTTTGCAATAAAAACTAAAAGGAGCTTTCTAACGCTCCTTTCAGTTTTTTAGATAATTGAATCTTTAACGATTTATCGGTTAATGTTTATTAAATTGCGCCGATTCTGTGAACTCTTATGAAATTGGTTCTTCCTGTTATCAAGTGAGGTATAGAACCTATTACAATTATTCTTTCATCTTTCTTGTAATTGGTTTTTTCTAACAAGAGTTTGTCAATTTTTTTCAAAAGTTCATCGTCCAATACCACATCCCAATCTTTCATATAAGGATAGATATCCCAGCAAAGATTGAGCTTGCGGCAAGTTTTTTCACAATCAGATATCGCAATGATAGGCACTTCCGGTCTTAATTTTGAAAGCAACCTTGGTGTATATCCCGAATGCGTAAATGCTAATATAGCCTTAGCACCCAGATCTTGAGCCATAGTAACAGCCGAGTGAGCAATAGCTTGCGGGGTGGGTTCGTATTCCGAGTTCATATCCAATTCAAGGTTATAACAGCAAAAATCACTCTGCTCAACTTCGTGTGCTATCATGGACATGGTCTTTACCGCTTCAATAGGGTATTTGCCTGCTGCGGTTTCACCGGAGAGCATTACTGCGTCTGCACCGTCTAAGATTGCATTAGCAACGTCTGATGCTTCTGCCCTTGTCGGGATCGGTTCTTCAATCATTGATTCCAACATCTGTGTTGCGACTATACAAGGTTTGCGTGCATCAAAACAAGCGTCTATAATCTGCTTTTGTACAATTGGTACCTTCTCCGGCGAAAGCTCAATGCCTAAATCACCTCTGGCAACCATTATTGCATTAGCTGTATCAATGATTTCGTTAATGTTTTGAACGGCTTCCGGTTTTTCTATCTTGGCAATGATTGGTATATCCGCACCGAAGTGACTCAAATATTTTCTCGCAAGCAATATATCATCCTTGTCTCTGACAAATGACAATGCCAGATAATCAGCTTCATTGTCAACGGCAAATTTAATATAATCAACATCACGCTCCGTAATTGCCGACAAGCTTTTTGTTGCTCCGGGAATGTTCAAACCCTTTCTCGGTTTCAGCAAATCACCATGAACAACTTTTGCTTTAACCTTATCTCCGTTAACTTCGACAACTTGAACTTCAATCTTGCCGTCGTCCATCAAAATAAGCTCACCCGGTTTTACGTCTTGTGCAACGCCCTTGTAATCTACGGGTACAATATCTTTATCTGTCTGTTCAAGCCCGTATTGAAAGGTTAAAACCATATCTTTTTCCAACGGAATAGGCTCAATAAGATTTCCGACTCTGATTTTTGGACCTTGTAAGTCAATCATTACTGCCGTAAATGCCTTAAGCCTTTTTGAAACTGATTTTATTTTGTCGATAGTTTCTTTGTGGTCTTGTGCAGTATTGTGTGAAGTGTTTATTCTAAACATATTCACGCCGGATAAAATTAATTCTTCAATAATCTTTTCATCACGGCTCACCGGTCCCAATGTTGCCACGATTTTTGTTTTGTTTTTGTTCATACTAATCATAATAGATGTCCTTATTAATGTTTCGCTATTCTTTAATTCTTTGATTCTTTAATTATGTAAAAATAAGAATTTATATTACTTAAACCACTTCTGTTATAAATTAAGGGTTGAAATATTTCAACCCTTAATTTTAATAAATTTAAAAATTACTGTTTACAAAAAGCGTAAGTTGCTTCCATTTCATCAATAGATGCATAAACGCTGTGGCATCCGCAATCAACGTGAACGATTTCACCTGTAACTCCTGATGAAAGGTCAGAAACAAGATAAAGTCCGGTTTTACCGACATCTTCAAGTGAAACATTGCGTTTCAGCGGTGCTTTGAGAACTGCAGCTTTGAGCATTCTGTCAAAACCGGAGATTCCTTTTGCAGCAAGAGTCTTCACTGCACCTGCCGATAGACAGTTGACTCTTATACCTTGTTTTCCGAGGTTATCGGCAAGATATCTTGCGGAAGATTCCAACGCTGCCTTCGCTACGCCCATTACATTGTAGTTTGCAACAACTTTTTCTGAACCCAGATATGTTAATGCAAGGATTGCTCCGCCTTCATTCATTAAAGGTTTTGCATTTCGGGCAAGTGTAACCAGTGAATATGCACTAACTCCCAATGCCAGATCCCATCCTGCTTTTGATGTGTCTATAAATTCTCCTGTCAGATCTTCTTTGTTTGCAAATGCTACGGCGTGTATTACGAAATCAAGTTTTCCGTATGTTTTTGCATATTGTTCAAATACGGATTTTACTTGCTCTTCATTGGTAACGTCACATTCGACAATCATTTTCGAATTCATTTCTTCCGCCAATGGTCTTACACGTGATTCCATTGCTTCATTTGCGTACGTAAATGCTATTTCCGCACCTGCTTGATGAATTTGTTGTGCTATGGCATAAGCGATTCCTCGGGCATTGGATACACCGAAAATGATCCCTTTTTTACCTTCCATTAATTTCATAAAACTTCTCCTTTTTAACCTTTTTTATCATATTATCAAAACAGCTCCGTGTCCAGTTTTTAATATGGGTGAAAACACTGATTACTCGTGTATTTTACACTTTGTTCATTCTTTGCTGCCGTTTTGTCTTCAATCTTTACAAAAATGTTTAGTTGCCGGTTATATTTCACTGTTATAAACTTCAAAAAATTTCTTCAAAAATTCATACCCCTTCACATATGATTCAACATCCATTTTTTCATCGCTTGAGTGCATGTTGTAAACGTCTGCACAGCCTATTAAGTAGGGTTTGAATGTTTTGTTAAATTTATTTTGTTTGTGTGCGTAAATATGCGTTTCGGCTCCGGCATGAAACGATGTAATCGATGGTTCTACGTTGCACATTTCACAGGCTTTTGCACCAATTTTTTCTAATGTAGAATCATTTGAGCGTTCGAATGCCGGAAGATGCGGTGTTGCTAAGAATTCTGCTTTTGCCAATCCTTCATATTTTTCGTTAAAGTTTTCTGTGATTTTTTGTATTTTTTCAATTAATTCCTTTTCGTTTTCCGATTCGGAGCTTCTGATGGAATATTTTGCTTTTGCATAGGTATTTATGAGGTTGGTCATAGATTTTTCGGCAACATAATCAATGAAACTTTCGGATTTGATATTTTCATCCGAAATCTGTTTGATACAAGGTTCAACCCCGCCGCCTATTACGCTGCCTATGTTAATAGAGGTGACTACCCCCAATTCATTTGATTTGTAGACGCCTTGCGGTATTTGGTTTATCAACTCTCCTATTAATTTTACTGCGTTAACCCTGTCCGTATCGGCAATATCAATACCGGAATGACCGCCTTTAAACGCTTTTACTTCCAAAATTGCATTTGTATAACTTGCACCTGCAACAAGTATCTGTCCGAGTTTGTCAGCATCTAATACAAGCACATATTCTGATTCTATGTCCGAAAAATCAACATGATTTATTCCGGACAATCCCTGTTCTTCGTCTTTTGTAAAGACAAGTTCCAATCCGCCGTGTTTTAGATTTTGGTTGTTTTTAACTTCAATTGCAAGGTTGATTGCAGCGGCTACACCCGCTTTGTCGTCGGCTCCGAGTGTTCTTTTTTTGTCAGTCTCAATATATTTTCCGTCATATTTTATGTTAACAGGCGAATTATCTCCGATTACGTCCATATGCGCAGAAAGAAGCAGCGGCTGTTTTGTTGAATCTGTTGCCGGAATTTTTGCCCTGACATTTCCAAAATTGTCTTCATACGCTTCTATACCTGATTCTGAAAGGAGTTCTATTATTTTTTTTGCAACTTTTTGTTCTTGTCCTGACGGTGAAGGAATTTGCGCAAGTGTACAAAATATATCTATCAGCTTGTCTTTTCTTAACTCTTCTATACTCATAATTCTCTCCTGTTTATTCTTTTCTTTGGATTTAATTATACCACTATGTGAGAGATTATGTTTGTCGCTACGGACAAAAGCTGCTCCAAACGCTAAATTCGTACATAAAAAAACTAAAATTGTGACAATAGCAAAACGTTTATACAAAATATGAAAGTTCATTGCGCACTAAAAAACCTTGCACTAACTCCGCCATCCCCGATTTTTATTCTGACAGGACGCAAACACTTCGGACACCTGCCGACATAGGCAGTACCTTCTTTGTTTTTGTATATTCTTGCATAAACGTTGCAGCAGTTGAACATTATGCCGATAAAATTCTTTTTCGCCCCCTGTTGAGGTTCGTTGCAATCTTCACCCATATCAAACCTTGCTTATCTTTTATTTCTATCTAATACAAGATTTTAGGAGTTTATCTGCCCTTATGTCAAACTAATCATTTAAAACTTGAGGAATATCGACATCAGGTTTACCCAAAACTCTCACAAGCTCGAGTACCGATGCTTTCATCTGACATTTTTGTGAAGTTCCGCTGAAAAAGTCCGTGTAAAAACAACCTTCACAAACACACCCTCTTTTATAACATTCCAATGCCGTATTGGTCCATCTTCTTACGGCTATTGATCTTCCCATATCTCTGCTTCTTAGCACTTGTTTCCTCCCGAAGTATATGTTAGGATACCATCCCGATTTTCAGAAAAAAGCATTACCGATGTATCACACTGTTTACAAGTAATTGCCGTATATACACTCATCAAAAGACTGTCCCCACAATCTTTTACACTACACGCCTCTTTCCTTTTTTCTATTATATAATTAACCACGCTTATTACAAGTCAATTCATGGCAAATATTACGATATGTTGCATGACTTAAAAGCCTTAATTTTATTGGGTCTTATCCATATTATCACCTCAAATCCCTTTTCTTACATGCATTTAGGCATATTTATTGCATAAAAACCATGTCAGCGTGCATGTTTTCATGCAGTTGAGATATATTTAAGAATTGTAAAGATTTTGCAGCTTTTTCAATTCCGACAAACATTTATAAACCGTGTATTGTTATAAAAGCTTCTTTTTATGCGAGTTTTTGCAAGTTTTTTGGATTTTGAGCGCTCAGGATAATATTTGTTCAAATTTGTCATTGACCATGTGGTCAATATTTAGTTGTACGAAATTCAATCACAAGATGGATGAGATAAATCATCTATATATAGTATTTTATCATTAAGTGAAGGGTCGAGAATTGTCGACTTGGGAAAGAGGTACCTGATAAAATGTATATATCAAGCTTAGACATAACTCTAAGACGGATACAGGATATTGAATACAAGTTCAATATCCTGAATAATGCAGCAGGAATGGATGACGAAAACGAGTTCCAATCTCTTTTGGACTCTAAAATCTCACAGAAAAAAGAAATAAAAAATCCCCCAATCTTGAATACACAATTTGCGGACAGAATATACTCTTCTACACCGGCAGAACCGTTTAGTAGAGGTGATATCGACAATTTAATCGAAGCTTATGCAGCGAAAAATGATTTAGACTCGGCATTTGTAAAAGCTGTAATAAAACAAGAATCCGGATTCCAACCCGAAGTTATGTCGCACTGCGGGGCAATGGGTTTGATGCAATTAATGCCTGAAACCGCAAGTTCTATGGGGGTTATGAATGCGTTTAACCCTGAAGAAAATATAATGGGCGGAACGAAATATCTGAAAGGATTGCTGGATCGCTTCGGAGGCAACAAAGCACTTGCGCTGGCAGCGTACAACGCAGGACCCGGTGCTGTTCAAAGATACGGCGGTATTCCTCCGTATGAAGAAACACAGAATTATGTTAAAAGCGTGCTTGCACACTACGAAAAGTTTAAGTCAGGAGGTCAAGATTGATATCCCGTGGTATGGAAATAGCAGCAAAAGGTATGATGAGCCTGATAGATGCACAGGATGTTCTGGCTCACAATTTGGCTAACGTTAATACAACCGGTTATAAAAAGGAAGCATTGACTTTCAAAAGTGTTTACAACGCAATGTTGAGCGAATCTCAAACTCCAAGTGATTATAAATACCGTAACTCGGAGGACATTGGCAGAATCAGCATGGGCTCTCAAACTCACAAGCTTGTTCATGAGTTTTTGCAAGGCACAATTACAAAAACGGGAGTACCGCTTGATCTGGCAATTCAAGGAGACGGCTTCTTTAAAGTTCAAGACAGGGACGGAAATATCGCATACACACGTAACGGTACATTCATGATTAATTCACAAAACTTGCTGGTGGATTCTGAGGGTTGTTATGTTTTGGACGTAGAAAATCGTCCCATACAGCTAAACATAAGAGCTCTGGGCATAACTACGCCAAAAGATTTGACAATTAATGAGGACGGGTTGATTAGCATTGTAAGAGACGGCGGCAACGGTAATACAAACTTGCAAAGAATAGGTGTATGGGATTTTTCGAATAAGGAAGATATGATATCACTCGGAAAAGCCAAGTATATTCCTAAAGATACAGAACTCAATCCGGAACTTCCGTCTGAAAAATTCGTTATAGAACAAGGGGCACTAGAGTTGTCCAATACTAACGTAGTGAATGAAATGATTAATTCTATCAATGTTTCAAGGAATTATGAAACACTGAGCAAGTTTATAAAAGAAAAAGCCAGTCATATTTCAGCGGCAATAAATGTCGGAAGATTGAGAGGCTAAACAAAGGGTCAATCCCTAAATAAAGAGGAGGATAAAAAAATATGTTAAGAGCACTCACAACATCAGCAACAGGTATGATAGCACAACAGCTAAACCTTGATGTTGTTGCAAATAATATAGCGAACGTAAACACAACCGGTTATAAAAAAGTACGTGCAGAGTTTCAGGATCTTCTCTCACAGGCTCAAAGAACGCCGGGTGCAATGTTGAATCAGGGTGTTTATCAACCGGTAGGCGTTGAGGTCGGTCTCGGTGTAAAAACGGCTGCAACCACCAGAGTTTTTACCAACGGTCCGATGCAGGCAACCGATAGACCCTTGGATATTGCTATAGAAGGTGAAGGTTTTGTCCAAATAATCAGACCTGACGGAACTTTGGCTTATACCCGTGACGGTTCGTTTAAGGTTGATGCTGTCGGTCAGGTTTGTACATCCGACGGTTTTTTGGTACAACCTCAAATTACAATTCCTCAAAATGCTACGGAAATAAATATTACTCCTGACGGCAACGTTTCGGTAAAAATCGGTAACGATAACAACCAGAACGTCGTAGGTCAATTGCAATTGGTTAAATTCCAAAACCCGTCAGGCTTGCTCTCTATAGGTCATAACCTCTATGTGGAAACTCCCGCATCCGGAACTCCCGTAATCGGTACACCTGCACAAGACGGTTATGGCACAATTCAACAAGGTTTCTTGGAATCATCTAACGTTCAACTCGTCGATGAGATGATTAACTTAATCAAAGCAGAAAGAGCTTTTGAAGCAAATTCAAAAATTATTACTGCTTCTTCGGATATACTTCAACAAACTAATCAAATGGTTCAATAATGAAAAAAATACTTAGCACAATTTTAACAACTTTAATTCTGACATCAGGCATGTGCGTTGATGCCAGAACGTTGAGTGCTGATGTATTAAAGATATTGATTGCCGATGAGATAAAATCGGATCTGGCAAGCTATAAACCGGATGAAGTAATAGTGGGTGTTTCAAATCTTCCGCTTGAGAGTATAACCGTTCCTGAGGGTAAGGTTTCGCTTAGTGTTACTTCTAATTCAAAGGGATTTAACCCGAAGGAATTTAAGAAAATTACCATTATGGTAAATAAAAAACCAGTGAAAATTATCCATGCGGCAACAACTATTCAAGTATTCAAGAATGTTCCGGTTGCAAAAGAAGTTATAGCAAGGGATAAAGCGATAGGCTTGCGCTCAGTTGAGTTGAAAAAAGTTGATATAACAAGGAATCTGGATGATGTCCTGACATTGGAGGATTTGTCCGCAGGTTTGATTGCAAGAAAAATGTTTTATCCTTCAGAATTGATTACGAAAAAATATACAATCTCCAGACCGGATGTTGTAAGAAATGCAATTGTTTCCGTGAATTTCAAATCAGGTGACAATCTGTCCGTAATAGTTGAAGGGATTGCACTTTCTCAAGGGCGTGTGGGCGATACCATACAGGTTAAAAACAAAAATTACAACAAAATATACACAGGTGTTGTCGTAGGAGAGAACAGAGTGCAGGTGGAAATTTGAGGATTTTGTAATCAATTAAAAAATAATCGTTCGTATAAAAGAATTAAAAGGAAAATAATAATATGAAAAATTGGACAAAAGGTTTATTGGTATTAATTGCGGCGGCATCAGTGCTACAGGCGGCACAGGCGGAATCGTTGTTTGTGCTGGGTGCGTCACAGTCTTTTTATGCTGCTGAACCAAAATCCTTATATGGCAGCGTGAGAGCACGTTCTGTAGGAGATTTGGTCACTATAATATTGAATGAAAGTATAAAATTTACCGACCAATTGAACTACGGTGCGGAGAGAAGTTCGAATACGGTCGATAATTTTACCGGATTCATAAACAAAATACTCCCCGGAGTGCCGTTGAATAACCAGTTTAACAGTTTTGGCGGTTCTAACACGGTTGACAGTGCAACCCAAAATTCCAGACAGCTTGCTGTTAACGATTCAGTAACCGTTCAGGTTGTACAACTTTTACCGAACGGAAACTTGATGGTACAAGGTAAAAAAACACTTGTTAATGCCAATGAAAGAATGGATTTATTGGTATCAGGAGTTGTGGATCCACGTTGGATAAACGATGCAGGTCAGGTCAATTCAAGAAACGTTGCTAACTTGCAATTTGCACTGGCAGGCAAAGGTTCAATCTCCAGAGCCGGAAACGAAGGTATCATAAACAGATTCATAAGATACTTGTTCTAATAATTGAAAGAATGAAAGAGTACAGGACAAAGGAAATGAAAAAATTACTGAACATAATGACAATATTGGGACTGATAACGGCAATGTTTGTTACTCAAATGGGTGCAAGCGCGGTTCCTGTAAGGATTAAGGATATTGCACATGTTAAGGGTGTTCGAGAAAACCAACTTGTGGGATACGGTATAGTTGTAGGCTTGCCCGGTACAGGTGACAATTCACGTTCTACACAAATTACCAACCAAATGTTGTTACAAAATCTCGGTACGGTCATTCAACAATCAAACTACATACAAAAAGGTTCTTCAGCAGCGGTAATGGTTACGGCAAAAGTTCCGCCGTTTGCGAAAAACGGTGATACAATCGATTTGACCGTAAGTACATTGGCGGATGCAAAGAGTCTTGAGGGCGGTGTTTTGGTTCAAACACAATTGCGTGCACCAAATGGTGAGATTGTTGCGGTAGGTCAGGGTCCTTTGTCCGTCGGCGGGGTATCCAAGGAATCTAACGGTTCAAGTGTCCGCACTTCTATTACAACAACAGGTCGCATTCCTAACGGCGGTATTGTTGAAAGAGATATTTGCACTCAGATTGGCGATGCTGACAGTTTGACTCTTTCTCTTGATAAAACAGATTATACTATGGCAAATAGGATTGCGGAAAAAATTAGCAAAAATGTTACCTATGCAAAAGCTATTGACGGCACAAGCATTAAGGTTAGCATACCTTCAAAGTATCTTGATAACAGAATTGCTTTTTTATCAATACTTGAGAATATGACAGTTGATGCAACAAAAGACAGAGCAAGGGTTGTCGTCAATGAACGAACGGGAACTGTTGTTATCGGAAGTGAGGTAAAACTTCTTCCTGCAGCGGTTGCGCACGGTAGTATTACGGTTACGGTTCAGACCAACAATGCAATTTCACAACCTGAAATGCTTTCGGGCGGTCAAACTGCAGGTGTTGCAAACAGTACGGTTAGTGTGAATAAGGCTTCGGGAAGTCTTGTCACTATGAAACCTAACAGTACGTTAAATGATTTGGTCAGAGCGCTCAATGCAATAGGGGTTACACCGGTCGATTTAATTTCGATTATGCAAGCGCTCAAAGAAGCCGGCAGTTTGCAGGCTGATATTGAGATTATCTAAGGAAGTATAAGAGTAATAAGGCAGTAAAGTAAAATATGATTTCTAATAATACATTATCACCGGATATAGTTAATGACAGTGCTCAAAGCTTGAGCAGAATTAAGCTGGATCCGAATAAACATTCACAGTTGAAAAAGGTTACACAAGAGTTTGAAGCTATTTTTGTCACAAAAATGCTCACTCTTATGGACAAGACTGTGGATAAAGAAAGCGGTATTTTCGGGCAGGAAAACAAATATATGGATACATTTAAATCATACATATTTACCGAAATGGGCAGACAAATAGCCACTAACCCTCAAACCAGTTTCGGCTTCGCAAAACAAATGTATGAGCAAATGGAAAAAACATTGCCAAAAGAGCCTCAAGAAGCGGTTGAAAACAAAAATGCCGTAGATTTGCAAAAACAAATTCGTTATTCGTCACATTCATAAACATTAAGGAGTAAATAAAATGCTAAGTCCCATAGGTTCCAATAATATAAGCGCTATACAACTGTTTAATGCAAGTAATGCATTCAATGTAAAGCCTTCAAATACAACAAAAACAAATGAATTTCTTCATGACACTAGCGGAACCCATGTAAATAGTGCTATAATGATAAAGTCTGATGATGTTGATGAAATAAAAAAATATGCCCAAATGGCAGGTGAGAACATTTCAGAAGACGACATAATGTACGGTCTAAGCTCCGGCAGAAGCGTAATTGCGGACTATATGGCATAACCCCCTACTAAGAGTGCAGATTACAATGATACAAGAACTGGAACAACTGATTGATACTGAAATTGAGCAATATGAGAATATTGTAAAATTGGAAACCGAAAAAAAAGAAATATTGATAAAAGCGGATAGTGAAGCACTGCTCAATATTGACTCACAGATGCTTGATGTGATCCAGATTATAAATAATACCAGCGAAAAACGTAAGGCGTTGTGCGAAAAAATGAATATTATGACTTCTTCAATGTCAGAAATAATCGGATACTTGAAGAATGTCGATACGGAAGCAGCGGAACGCTTCGAAGAAAAAAAAGTACTAATAAATGACTACGCAAAAAAGATAGGAGATCTTGAACGTACGAACATAGAACTTACAAAACACGGCATAGAATTTGCCAATAAGACACTGGACGCAATCCTGAAAGGATTTAGCGTAACACCGCAAGAATATAACGAACATGGACGCTCGGTTAGCGGTGAAGAGCTGAAAATCTCCATGATAGAAGAAGAAGCTTAAATAGTGCAGGAGTAAACATTATGACATTAAATGCAAGCTTAAATATAGCAAAACAGGCAATCTTGAATAATCAATTCGGATTGAATATTATTAGCAATAACGTGTCCAATATGAATACGCCAGGATACTGCCGACAAAGTGCTGCATTCTCGTCTACATCGGGTTACAACACTTATAATTACGCATCCAGTAACCAATTTTTGATTGGTGAAGGCGCTCAGTTGGATGCAATCTTGAGAAATCGTGATCAATTTATCGATAACAGATATCGTGATCAAGCTTCAACAACAGGTTTTTACACACAAATAGGTTCTATGACATCTGTAATTGAGAATACACTCAACGAAGTTGGTGAAGACGGTTTACAAAAGGCGTTTAACGAATTTTTTGCAGCAGCGGACGCACTTGCCGGTGATCCTACTAATGCCGGATATAAAACAGCGTATGTTTCTGCGTTGCAAAATGTTACTGACAAGTTTAATCAAATGTCCTCTACCCTTAAAACCGCAATACGTGAAAACGTGGGTGAGGTAGGTGATCCTGCAAGTTTTGGCAGTTCAAGAGTTGTAAATATGGTTGATGACTTGAACGGAAAGTTGGCACAGTTGGCTGATTATAACCAGCAAATCTTACAGAATTCTTCCGTAAAAGGTGCAGCCAATGAGCTTTTGGATAAGCGAGACACACTGCTTGATGAAATATCTGCGATTATACCGATTACAATCACCCAAAACCCTAACAATACAGTCAATGTATCTTTTGATAATATGACACTGGTTGACGGAAATAAGCAGTATCTTGAATTTAAAGCAGTACAGGGTACGACAGAAGATGAGCCGGCTATAATACAAGTTATAGATCTGGAACAGGAAGATCCGGCAAAGAATCCTTTGAAAATAAATGAAAATAACAAAATAAATACCGGAACACTGGGTGCTGTGTTGTCCAGTGCCGGATCAAAAACTGTTGACGGGGTTAACTTGACAACTGTATTGAATCAGTTGAACCAACTTGCTTCGGCTTTTGCTGAAGAGATGAACAATATACAAACCGTCATAATAGACGGAAAATCTCCGCTGGCATTGGGTCCTAATGGTGAGCTGATTGAATCTACGATTCCGATATTTACTACAAAAGACGGTGCAGCAGATTTTAGTGCGGAAAATATTCAGGTTAATTCCGAAATCATCGATAATCCCAACAATATAGCTACAGCGCGGGCTGATATTACTTCTCCCGATTATGATCCTGCAGGTGTGGGGAATAGTCTGAATATGGATTTAGTGTTAAATCTGAAAACGCAAAAATTGAATAGCCTAGCCACAGCCGCCGGCGGTGCGCCTAACAGTTTGAACGGATTTTTGACCGATATGGTTTCAACTGTCGGTAATAAAATTTCTTCTATAGACAGCGATATTGAAACGCAACAAGCTATTATGAATCAAGTCGACAGTCAGAGAACATCTTTGTACGGTGTAAATTTAGAAGAAGAGCTCACTGATATGTTAAAATTCCAGCGGGCTTATGAGGCAGCGGCAAGGGTATTCAACGTTACTTCTGAAATGATGCAGATTATAACCCAGTTAGGAGCGTAATATATGTTTGTTAGAACTTCGACATTCGGACAGCACCAGACACAATTAAGCCAGCTTATGGCACAACAGAATAAATTGGTTGAGTTGCAAGCACAAGCGGATTCTATGAAAAAATTTAATACGCTTTCTGACAACCCTTCTGAAATTACTACAGTTATGAATTTGAATTATCAACTTTCACAGATTGATTCGTATTATAACAATATCAATACCGCCTCGAATCAGTTGAGTATGATTGATGATACATTTAAGAATGCTATTGATAAGTTGCAGCGATTTAAGGATCTGGGTATCGGTGTTATGAACGGAGTATACAGTGAAGAGTCCGTTCAAGCTTCAAAAGATGAGATCGACCAACTGCTGCAAAGTATAGTTGATTCTGCAAATTCTGAGTATAATAATCAGTACATATTTGCAGGTGCAAAGGTTATGACCCAGCCATATACGATAGAGCGTGATGCTGCGGGAAATATTACCTCGATAGAGTATAACGGTTCTGCAATAGATGCCGACGGCGCAGAACGGAAATTGACTATTTCTGATGGTGTTCAAATAACTGTTAACGGTATTGGCGAAGATATTTTTGGCAGTTACCAATCCGATGGCTCCGGAAGCGGAATATTGCAGGCTATGGGCGATTTTAGCAATATATTGAATACTTATCCGCCTGATCAGGATGCTCTGGAAGAAGCTATGAGCAGGATTGAGGCAGGTATCGATCAAGTTGCTTTGACAAGAAGTGAGTTCGGTACTAAGGCTGCAAGAGTTGAGTTGACCAAGAATTCACTTCAGGATTTGGAATTGCAAACTACCGCGCATAAATCTTCTCTTGTTGATTTAGATTTAGCTGAGGCTTTATCCAATCTAATTCAACAAAATTATGCTTATCAGGCTTCAATGTCTGTTTATACTATGTTGCAGCAAAATACCCTGTTGAATTATTTGCAGTAATCCTAATACTTTTTAGTTAGATAATTTTTATAAATACCGCTTGGGTCTAATGTAAATGAGATCTTCAAGCGGTATTATGTATTGAAAAATTAACAAACTGACTTGTAGCGAAATAGGAATACTGAATATGAACTCCCCTTCTTCAAAGTTGCCTAATTTATTTCAAGATGCTGAAAAGTTCATTGAGGAAGTTGAATCTATGGATTCCAAACCTTTATATGAATTGCAGCCGGATGAAGCCAGAAAGTTTCTTTTGGATATACAGCAAAAATCACATAAACAGATTGATGCAGATATTATAGACACGCATATTGCCACGACTTGGGGCGGGAATGTGGATTTGAGGGTTGTACGACCAAAAAACAATGACGAGAAATTGCCTGCAATAATCTATTTGCACGGCGGCGGCTGGGTTATGGGCTCAAAAGATACACACGACATGCTTATTCGCAAACTCTCTCATTGTACACAGTCTGTCGTAATTTTTCCCGAATATACGCTTGCGCCTCAGGAGCATTATCCGGTTGCGTTTAATCAGATTTATGAAGTTTTAAATTACGTTTATGAGAATCCTGATGAATTTAATATTGATAACCAAAAGATTGCAATAGCCGGAGATAGCGCCGGCGGCAATTTAGCAACGGTTGCCGCTTTGAAAGCTAAGAAAGAGAACGGACCTAAAATTATATTCCAAGCATTATTTTATCCGGTGACTGATGCAGATATGGATACAAAATCTTATGAATCTTTTCAAGACGGCCCATGGCTTAGCAAAAAAGCTATGGAATGGTTCTGGGATATGTATGAACCTGATAAAAACAAACGCGATGATTTTTATATTTCACCGCTGAAAACACCTGTTGAAGAGCTTGCCGGTATGCCGCCTGCGTTAATTATTACCGTAGAAAATGATGTTTTGAGAGATGAAGGTGAAGCTTATGCTCGCAAGCTTGATACTGCTGGGGTAAGTGTCATGAATGTCCGTGTAAACGGGACTATTCACGATTTTATGATGCTTAATCCTTTATTTGAAAGCCAGCCGACAAAGGGTACTTTTGCTCTAGCCTGTAAAGTTTTGAGAAAAATTTTACACGGATAATTATATCTAAGACGTTCTCCCGCTTCCATTTCGTCAGGGAGCGGGAGATGGGGGTGGAATAAGCTTTACGTTTTGGGGTTTGGTTTGACGCTCGTTTAATTTTTGTACTTTTCAACGGTGTCTTCTTTTGTTGATCGGTTGAATTATTTGTGATACAACATTCATGCTGCTTGCTTTTGTTTGAGCGGGCTTTTTATTTTACTAAGTAAAGGGATAATTTATGCCGTCAGTCTCATCCGTTAGTGTATTGGGAAAATACCTTGACCAACCTGCATTGGTAAAAAAATTGTATGATAAAATGCCTGCAATCCTTACTGCTTCTGCTGCGGGATATGGTGCATACGATACTTACAACTCGCCTGATGAAAATAAGAAGAAAAAAGCCGTGAAGAACGCATCAGTACTGGCATTTACCGTTGCGTCGGCACTTCTTGCCACAAGAGGGCTCAATATAAATGGCAAACAGGTTTTTGAAGGGCTTATTGAACTGCCTCATCTGCATGGGCATGATATTGAGAAAGTGCTTGCAAAGGTTACGGATGAAAAATCCCGCACTTTGATTGAAAAAGTTAAAAATAACCATATTTTAAAGTTTTCTGACGTCAGGTATTTAATGAATAATCTTAATAAGGAAATGAACGATCCGCGGGCAATAAAAAATGTAATTCCGGATGCGCATAATCATGGACCGTTTGCGGAGTTGTTGAACCTTTCGGTGCTGGGTTTGGTGCCGGTAATCGGCGGTATTGCAGGCGGGGTTGTCGGCGATAAGCTCTGTAAAGAGGACTGGAAAAAACAAATTCCTAACAAGATAAAAGAAGGCTCTTATCAGTACCTTAACAACATATTTTTGTGCAATGTCGGTGCAGGGTTGGGGGCGCTTGTGATGAATAAATTTAACGTCCAATCACGTGCCGCAAGGTTTGTAGCTATGTTAAGCGGAGTTGTCGGGGTAGGATTGGTCGCCGGTAGCACTATTGCCAATTTTGTCGGCAAAAATTATATTAACCCTCTCTTTGACAAATCGCAAAAACGTACGGCTAACTTTAAAGACATGTTCAAAAACCTGAATAGCGAACGTCATCCTGAAGCTTTAGATTTGAGTTTGCATATTGATGATATCGCTTCGGTGGGTTTTGTTTCGGGATTGAAGTGGATAGGGCCCGTACTTCCGATGTTGTATTCCGTCTCCGGTTATCGTGCCGGAATTGGTTATCGTAACGGCAAATCGCTTAAAACCGACGCAAAATCAAATTAATCGATATCTACCTCTATCTCAAAATACCGTCTCCACGGAAATTCGTAGGTGATATTCTGGTAATTTGTTTTAAAAACTTTATTCACAAGCATTTCAAATGGTGAGATTGTATTTTTTAATTTGTCCAAATCAAGCGTTTTAGCGGTCATTTTTAAATATTTTCTTACATTTGCCTGATATGCCCAATCATCAAGAAATCTGGTCAATTGGAGTTTTCTAAAAGCTTTGTCATTGTATTTTCTTGCAAAATATTTAACCATTGCTGCACAAATGGCACTTCCAAGCGTGTTACCCGTAGTATTCCATCCGGCATAGCCCAGAAATCTTCTTGATGTCAGGTCAAGTTCCATTAATTTTTCAACAAAATTGTTATCTGCACCGTTTGCATTTAATATATCGGCAGCAAAATACGGTTTATCCGGTGTAAACAGTTTACCCTTAAACCCTTCCGTTTCGACATCCATGACCAATTCGCCCTGATGTTTTTTAAAATTGTTAACAACCATTATAATATCGGCATTTTCTTCATTGCTCAAAACCCCACCTGCAAGCTCGATCTGTCCCTTAACCGATTCTGCAACCGTAACATCCTCATATTTAGATATTTTATCCGTATAATCAGGATTCGTATATATTGGCGCAATTTTGTACTTCTTACCTGCGGTAATAGCTCGGCATAATAGCGATAACGGTATTTCGTCCGCTCCGGTTTTTATCATTGCACTGAGGTTTCTTCTTTTTATCTGTTCTTGAAGATATTCTGCCTCTTGTACGTTAAGTCCGTATTCGCCGGAATCATCTTTTGAGAATACTAATGTATCGATTACTCCTTCTTCCTGCCATTCCAGATATCTTATGTTCATATCAAAATTTCTTTTTCGTGTCAGGATGTAATCTTGAATTATTTCTGAAGGTACATCAGTGATCGCCACCCCGTCTTTATGCAAGTCGTATGAATATTTAAAAATGGCTTTTCCGTATGGATTCCAGTAATCTTTTTCTTCTTCGTTAACATTGTTATTTGAGATTCGCATAATGCTTGAAAAAGCGTATATACGAGTTTTTTTCTCTTCAAGCATGTGACGAAATTTCAGCATTCGAAGGTAAACTTCCTTAAATATTTCATCACTTTTTCGAGAAGGAATAAGCCCTCCGTACGCCATTGTATCAAGTGAAATGATAATCGCTTCCGGATCCTTTATCCGTTCGAGCCAGTCATATATCCCGAACATATCAGCCGGATTCTTCAAATCACCAAGCAATTGCCTTTTCGGTAACAACAACTCAATGCTTTCATCCATCTGTGCAATCTGTTTTGGCAAATCGTAACACACAGGGCGGTTGTCTATCGGTATAAAAACTATTTTGCGTTTTACCGGCAATATTCTCTCCTTCTCAATACATATATTTTAGTCCAACCTGCTTGCTCGTGCAAATTTTCGTAAAATATGAGCAAAAAGTGTAAATTATTGCCTTCTTACCCGATATCTAATTTTTTAAATTAACAAACTGATTTTCTCTTGAAATAGCGACCTTGCCCGAGCGTACAAGCTCTTTTATACCAATGGGTCGTAAAAGTTCTATCAATGAACGAATTTGACGTGAATCACCCAATGCCTGTATTGTATACGAACGAGGCGTTACATCTATTATTTTTGCATTAAAAATTTCTGCTATCCGCAAAATCTCCGATCTGTCCTCATCCTTTGCATTGACTTTGCATAAAATAAATTCACGCTCTATAGCATCCTCGTTCTTAAAATCAACAACTTTCAGTACAGGTATAATTCTGTTGAGCTGTTTTGTAATTTGTTCAAGCACTTTATCATCACCATTGGTTACAATAGTCAATCTTGAATATTCTCGATCTAGTGTAGGGGCTGCGGTTATGCTTTCTATGCTGTATCCTCTTCCGCTAAAAAGGCTGCTTATACGCGAAAGGATTCCCGCCTCATCTTTTACCATTACTGAAATTATATGACTCATTTGAAAGTTACCTCTTAATTTATAGGGCTGTCGTTTGATAGTAATACCTTGTTAATCGGATTACCCGCAAGTACCCAGGGATATACCATCTCAAATTCTTCTACAACAAAATCGATAAATACAGGTCTTTTGCATTCAATCGCATGCTGTAATGCAGGGACGATCTCGTCTTCTTTTGTTACACGAATCCCCACTGCTCCATAGGCTTGCGCAACTTTTACAAAATCCGGACCGGAGATTTTTGTTTCTGAATAATGTTTATTGAACAATTTTTCTTGCCATTGTCTGACCATTCCGAGGTAGCCGTTGTTTATAATTCCGACAATTACAGGAATATTATATGCAACGCAAGTTGCCAACTCTTGTATATTCATCTGTATACTGCCGTCACCTGCAATGTTTATTACAATCTTTTCGGGTTTGCCGATCGATGCGCCCATTGCTGCGGGGAATCCGAATCCCATTGTGCCCAGTCCACCTGAGGTTATGAATCTTCTCGGTTCTTCAAATTTATACAACTGGGCTGTCCACATTTGATGTTGTCCGACTTCCGTGCAGATTATTGTATCTTTATCTTTTGTGTATTCATATATCTTTTCAATTACTGTAAGCGGGTTAAGCTTTTCCGAATTGCAAGCGGGAAGTGCCCGTTTTTTCTTCCATTCATCTATTTGCTCAAACCATGCCTGTTTTACTTCACGATTTGTATCGTACTTATTGTTATCAAATTCGTGCAGCATTGCCGTTAGGACATTTTTTGCATCGCCTACTATCGGTACATCTACGTGAACATTTTTGCTTATTGAGCAAGGATCGATATCAACGTGGATTACCTGTGCATCTTTAGCAAAACGCTTCAAGCAGCCTGTTATACGATCATTAAATCTGGTACCTATGGCAAAAAGTACATCGCAATTTGAGACTGCGTGATTTGCCCAGTAATTTCCGTGCATACCCAACATACCGAGCGATTTCTCTCTGCTTGCAGGGTATGTACCCATACCCATGAGTGTATTTGCTACCGGAATGTTGAGTTTTTCTGCCAGTTCTGTTAATTCTTTACTTGCTTCTGCTGCAACTACACCGCCACCTGAGATTATCATTGGTCGTTCCGCATCACAAAGCAGTTCTAATGCTTTTATTATTTGTCTGTGGTGTCCTTGATAGGTCGGATTATAACCAGGAAGATTTACTTTTTGTGGATATTCAAATTTTGTTTTTTGGCTTAGGATGTCTTTGGGTAAATCTATTACCACAGGTCCGGGTTTGCCGGTTGTTGCTATATGGAATGCTTCTTTTATTATTCTCGGCAGTTGTGATACATCGTTTACCAGATAATTATGTTTGCAGCAAGAACGTGTTATACCCACGATATCTGCCTCTTGAAACGCATCGTTGCCTATTTGATCAAGACCTACCTGACCGGTAAATACTATTATCGGATAACCGTCGTAGTAGGCGTTTGCTATTCCGGTAATTGCATTGGTCGCACCGGGACCTGATGTAACCAGTGCTACTCCGGGTTTGCCTGTTGCTCTTGCGTATCCTTCTGCTGCATGGATTGCAGCTTGTTCGTGTCTTACCAGATAATGCTTTATATCCTTGCAGTTGTACAATGCCTCATAAATTGTCAAAATGACCCCTCCGGGGTATCCGAATATCTCTTTCACTCCTTCTTTTTTCAGGCATTCAAGAAAAATCTCCGCTCCCGTTAGCAATTCCGTTTGTTCTTTTATTTTGGTCATTTTTCTCTCCAATTTATGGTATTTATCCACTAGTTTATCATTTATATATCTTTTTTCAAAGATTTTCATTTAAAATGGATTAAAAAGATTTAACATTTTATAATTAGCAAAAAGCCCGCAATTATGCGGGCTTTTTCTTTCATTCAAATTTTACTATTTACAACAACAAAGACTCGAAGCTTGTTCCTTCAACATTGCTGCTTTATCTGTTTTTTCCCACGGAACATCTATGTCGGTGCGGCCCATATGTCCGTATGCTGCTAATTTTTGGTAGAATTTTCCTCCGTTTTTAGCAGGCAAGCCTCTTAAATCGAATTGATTAATTATGGCTGCTGGTCTCAGGTCGAAATTCTTTTCAACAAGTTTTGCTATTTCATCATCAGAAATTTTACCTGTTCCGAAAGTTTCAACCATGACTGAAACCGGTTCTGCAACACCGATTGCATAGCCGAGTTCTACTTCGCATTTCTCTGCCAATCCTGCTGCTACAATATTCTTTGCTACATATCTTGTTGCATAGGCTGCTGAGCGGTCTACTTTTGTTGGATCTTTTCCTGAAAATGCACCGCCTCCGTGTCTGGAGTATCCGCCGTAGGTGTCTACTATGATTTTTCTGCCTGTAAGCCCTGCATCACCTTGCGGTCCGCCTATTACAAATCTTCCTGACGGATTTATCAGATATTTCGTTGTAGAATCGGGTTTTATTGATTCGTTTTTGAATACGTAGTTTATAACTTCTTCTATCAGATCTTTTCTGATTTTTTCTTGTATTTTTTCGTTATCGGTTATTTCTCCGATTTCAGGATCGTGTTGGGTAGAAAGTACTATCGTATCTATTCTGGATGGTTTTCCATCTATGTATTCTACTGTAACTTGAGATTTTCCGTCCGGTCTTAGATAGTTGAGTGTGCCATTTTTTCTTACTTGTGCAAGTCTGAATGACAGTCTGTGTGCCAAACTGATTGGCAGTGGCATCAACTCGGGGGTTTCGTTACATGCAAATCCGAACATTATTCCTTGATCGCCGGCTCCGACATTTTCTGTTTCTTCTTTTGCGGTATCTGCATTGTTGCTTCTTGCTTCCAATGCTTTATTTACACCGCCTGCGATGTCTGTGGATTGTTCATCTATGCTCGTCAGGACTGCGCAAGTTTTATAGTCAAATCCGCCGCCTTCTTCTCCTACATATCCGATATTTTTGATTGTATTTCTTACTACTGCGGGAATATCAACATAGCAGTCTGATGTAATCTCTCCGCATACCAGTGCCATTCCTGTTGTTACTGTTGTTTCTGCCGCTACTCTTGAGCGTTTATCTTTTGTTAAAAATTCATCCAAAATTGCGTCGGATATCTGATCGCATACTTTATCAGGATGCCCTTCCGTTACTGATTCGGATGTGAATAAGAATTTTTTTGAAGCCATCTTTTGTACTTCCCTTTCTTTACATAATCATCAAAATACTAGTTCAAAATTAACTGTTAATCAAATATTCGTTAAGTTTCTTTAATTACCACAATGCTGATGGCATCATTCGTTTGTATCTCCACACAGGTACCCCGTCATATTTTTCCTCAAATTCTTTATCAAGATTCTCGGGGATACCTATTGCGAATATTTTCAATCCGATTTTTTCTGCGGCTTCTTTTGTCATTTCATAACCGTTTATTATATCTTCTTTTCTTGTTTCGTCTCCGAAGTGGGTATTGCTTATAATCCCGTCAAACTTTTTCCAATGCCTTTTTTCCAGTCCTTCACTGAATTGGATATATTCCAGTATATTTTCTACACTTGATGTTTCAAATTTGGAGGTATTTACAACAAGGTATATGTGCAAATTTTCTTCCTTTTCAATACCGTTTATGATGTCTAAAATGTCCAATCCGCCGGCACCGTATCCTACGTCTATTATTATGTCACCTTCTTCCGAGAGGGCGTTTATCTGTGCTCCGTTAACGTATGTTGCGGCTTCTCCAAGTCCAAGGTAACTTGTTTGGGCTATTACATTTATTCCCATTTCCTTTAATGGCTCTACCAATGGTCTGAGGGTGTATGCAGGTTCTACTGAGTCTAAATCTACAAGTGTTATTTTTTCTTTTCTTTGTGCATATTGTCTTGCTCTGTTTATTGCGGTTTCTGATTTACCGCTTGCGTAAGCGCCGCAGTATACTTCAACTCTTCTGTTCATTGTTTTCCTCTTTGTTATTTTGTTCGGTCAGGTTATTTATTATGCTTTCAATTTGTTCTTTTTCGTCTTTTGGCAATTCAAATTGTAGATAATCTTTCAGGTATTCTTTTGCTCCTTCTATATCGCCTCTGATTTTGAATATCAATCCGAGTTTTTTGTATGCCGGTGCAAATCTTTCGTTTATGGCTATGGATTTTAGGTAGTTTGATACGGCTTTGTCTATTTCGTTGTTTGCTTCATAGGCAAGTCCTGTTTGATAATATATAAGAGGGTTATTGTTTACGCTTTGCAATACCTGTTCAAAATTGGCTATTGCGCTGTACCAGTCACCTAACTCAAAATATACCATCCCTAAATCCCAGTGTGCATCCGGATTCTCCGGTGCCAGTTCCAATACTGTATCAAGCGTGCTTATCGCTTCTTCATATCTTTTGTCTTCCATATAAATTCTTGCCAGATAGTGATGTGTCGTTACATCCTGCGGCATTTCATATACCGCATTTTGCAATAATTCTATTGCGTCAAGTAGTCTTCTTTGTTTGAACATCATATCTGCAAGGTTTACGTATGTTTGTGCCTGTTTTGAGTCTTGGGATAGTGCTTTGTAGTAATATTCTTCCGCCTTTTCTAACTCGCCCATGTTTGCATAACACAACCCTATATTATTCAATAATCTTGCGTTGGTTTCATCTTCTTTTGAAAGTTCTATAAATTCATTCAATGCGTCTTCATATTTTTTTTCATGAAAAAGGTCGAGTGCCTTTTTAATCATCTCTTGTTGCATTATGCCTCCTTAGCTTGACCTTTAAATTATATCTCAAACATCTTTTTGCTGTATTTTGTTTAATTGTCAGGTTATTTTTTATTTATTTGATGTAATTTGATTTTATAATTTTTAGAATCCTTTTTTTAACGTCGTTTCCGGTGCTACTATTGCAAACACGTAGGGTGTGCTGAAGTATTTATTTGCTATTCTTATTACATCGCTTGCGCTGACCGATTCTACCAGTTTTGGGAATTCATCTATGTATTCAAATCCTCTTCCTGATGCTTCAAATACCCCCAATGTAGCGGCTTTTTCTGCGTTAGTTTCTTGTGCCAGTATAAAATTGCCAAGAATTTTGTCCTTTGCTTCTTTAAGTTCCTTATCTGATACAAATTCTTTTTTCAGGATATCTATTTCTTTTAGCAATTCTTTTTTTGAATGAGCTGCTGTTTGGGGATTCGTTCCTATATATACCGCAAAGAATCCTTTATTTACATTTCCTGCATAGCTTGAGCCTACCTGATATGCAAGTCCTTGTTCATCGCGTAAGTTATTGAACAATCTCGAGCTCATGCCGGAGCCCAGAAGGGCATCTATTATTTGTAATACTACCGCATCTTTTTTGTTCGTAATTCCATCTGTCATCCAGCCCAATATTAGCCATGATGCTGAAACATCTTTTGCTGTTTTTATTGTTTTGGTTGTTTCCAGCGGTTTGAATATGTTTTTGTAGTTTTCATAATTGAACTGTTCTCCCGTTTTGCAGTTTAATAAATTTGAGAAATATTTTATCATTTCTTCGTCATCAACATTGCCGTTTATTGATATTACTACGTTTTGGGGATAAAAAATCTTGTTATAGTAATCTGTTATATCTGTTTTATTTATTGTGGGTAAGCTTTTTTCAAGTATTTTTCCGGTTATTCCGTAGGGGGTGTTTTTCCATATTTCCGTTCTGAATTCTTCCAATGCTATGTTAAACGGGTTGTCTCGCATTTGTCGGATTGCATAGATTTTTTCGGATTTTATTTTTTCTATCTCTTGCGGATCGAATGAGGCGTTGTTTATCATTTCATTCAGGATATCCATTGTTAGCGGCAGATCGTTTTTGGTCGTTTTTACCGAGACTGAAAAATAATCGCCTCCGGCTGTCGGCACAATTTTTATTCCGTTTTGTTCCATTATTTGTGACAGGTCTATTGCTGAATATTTTTTTGTTCCTTTTAGCATTCCCGATGCTGTCATGGATGCGGTTCCTGCTTTGTTTTCCAAATATGTTCCGCCTTTTGCGTATATTTGAATTGCTATTATATCATTCAATTTATTATGATTTATCAGGAGCGTCGATTTGTTCGGCAATTCGTATTCGGTTATGTTTTTGTATTGTTTTATAAGCTTTGTGTCTTTCAATTTTACGTTGCTTATTTTTTTTGTGTTTTCGTCTTTATCTGTTTGCGGCAAAAGTATCGATACAACTGATGTTTGCGGGTTTAAGTATTTTTTTGCAACATTTATTATATCGTTTTTGCTAACCTTTTTTATATTTTTAATATAGTTATCGTAAAACTGGGGGTTATTATAGATCAGGGTTGTATATCCTAATTCATTGGCTATATTTGCCGTTGATTCCCGAGCGTAGAATGTATCCCGTTCTATTATGTTTTTCGCTGTAGTTATATCTTGCTCATCGAAGCTTCCGTTTCTGATTTTTTCTATTTCGTAAAAAATTGAGTTTTCCAATTTTTCTAAATTTTGCGGAACAAAATTTGCTTGAATAAGAAAAAGGCTATCGTCCTTCATTGACGAATGTCCTGCTGATATGCTAAATGCAAGCTGTTTCTGTTCTTTTATTGATTGATACAACTTCGATGAGCGTCCGTCACCGAGCATTACTCCCAATACGTCTAACGCATACATGTCTTTTTGGTTTTCGGCATTTACTCCTCTGAAGCCTATTAGCAAATATCCTGTTTTGATTTTGTCGTGGGCTATTACTTTTTCTTGGTGGGTTATTTGTTTATCTGTTTTGTAGTTTGGTAATTTCGATTTTGATGCGGTTTTTTCACCAAATTCTTTCTTTATCAGTTCAATTGCTTCGTTTGTGTTTATGTCTCCTACTATTACCGTTATCATGTTTGATGGATTGTACCATTTGTTATAAAAATCCAGTATTTCCTCTCTGGTTATGTTTTCTATTATCGATTTTTTGCCTATTACTTGACGTTTATAGGGATGGATTGTGTAAAACTTTTCATTCATGTTTTGAAAAAGTTTTGTTTGCGGTTGATCATCGTTTTTGGCTATTTCTTCTATTACTACTTTTCGCTCTTTCTCCAGTTCTTTTCTCGGTATTTGCGGATGTAACAGCATATCAGAATGTAATTCCAGCGCTGTTTTAAAATCCCTTGAGGGGATTGTTATGTAGTAGTGGGTAAAGTCTTTGCTGGTTGCGGCATTTGTTATTGCGCCTTTGGATTCCAGAATCTTGTCAAACTCGCCTGTCGGATATTTTTGGGTCCCTTTGAAAAACAAGTGCTCCAAAAAATGTGCTACCCCGTTGTTTTTATCGTTTTCATTTATTGAGCCGGTTTTTATCCAGGTATCTATTGTTACTATCGGGTTGTCGTGGACTTCTTTTATTATTACCGTTTGTCCGTTATCCAGTTTGAATGTTTCATAATCTTGTGCGTATACTGCCGCTCCCATAATTATTATGGTTAGCATTATTATTATTTTCTTCATCTGATTGCCCTCTTTTTTGTTTTATTAAATTATACTATATTTTTGCTCATTTTTAGTTCTTCAGTTTTGTTTTCTTTTCGCTCTTGCGTCTTATAATTATTTAATTTTCTTTAATTATTGCTTGCAAATCTTTTTTAGGGTTTTTCCCTATTTGTTTAAATCCGAATTTCTCTGATAAAAATTGGATCATATTCGGGGTTATTATATTTGATGAACATTCCGGCAGATATATGTTTTTCAAACCTATTTGCCGTAAATTAAATAAATGTGAGATTGTATGCAAGTTGCACTGGGTCATGAATAATGAGATTGAAAATTTCTTTACGTCTATCTCGTTTTTTATTTTTTCAAGTATTTTGTATATTAGCGATGTATTAAAATATGAATCAAGGTGAAAAACATTTTTTCGATCACTGCTTACAGCTGTTGAGATTACAAAACAGTCGTCCGGTATGTTTTTTACAAGTTCGTCAAAATAATTTTGTGAAAATAAGGAGTGATTTATCAGACCTATTATAAAAAGTTGTTTTATTTTTCCTGCTTTTATTCCCTCAATCGTCTCTTCTACTTTATCCATCACGGATTTTTCATCGTATCCTACCAGAACTGGTTTAGTTGATTTTGAATTTTTTTCAAATCCTTTTGCCTCTTTTGCTGCATCAAGAAGCGGCGTGAAATCGTTGTTCTCTATTTTTCTCATGCCTTTACCGGATATGTAATTCGTTGTAAATATCCTTCCGCGAAATAGTCGTTCAAATTTGTGTTGTGCATTTTGGGTAATCAAGATTGCACCTTTAAAAAGTGAAAAATCCATCTCGAAATTGTCCGGTGATTTTTGAAAATGTCCAACAAGATTTTTGTAATCTGAAAACTTTGGATATGCATGTGCAACTATCATTCCGTTGTGCGTGTAGATGTTTATTTCTTCCTCTTTTGACGCTTCAAGTAACTTTTCAAAATCACTCAAATTTTGACCCGTAACCAGTATTGCCGGTCCTTTTTTGATCTCGGTTGATACCTCTTTGGGTCTGATTTTTCCAAAGTATTCTTCTTTCGCAGTATGCATTTTTCTGTGTATTTCTAAATTTACCTTTGCAAATTCGTTTATTTTTCTCGTTAATTTTGCTTCGTTAAACGTTGTAAAATTTAGACTGTTAAAAAATTTCAAAATTGCATTTGACTCACTTCCGCATTCAACTCCGTATTCTTCTAATTCCAATAACCTTACACTTGCACTTTTTAAAAGTTGCAGGATTATTTCTGTCAGGTTTTTTGTTTCTTGGGACATTGATTTGTTTTTTAATATTGCCTGACGCTCTCCTTGGTTTACCATATTCGAAAAATCAAAATTGTCGAATTTTATTGATGAATGCAAAATTTGGCAATCAAGATTCTTCTCTTCGCATATTTTTATAAAATATTTTTCAACCTCTTTTTTTGTGTTGTCTATCTCTCTTAACAACTTCTCAAATTCATTTCGATTGAATTCGTAACCTATAATAATCAATGACAAATATTGTATTATCTTCTTTCTCAACGGCTTGTTTTCATAACCCAATTCCATCAGTTTTACCATGTAATATGTGACTTGCTTCAATTCGTAAAGCAACACTTCTATAAGTGAATACAAAATTGGATCTATGCTGCAATTCCCTTGGATTGCGCAATTGTTGAATCCGACATTTTCATCAGCGTAATAGTTAAACATAATTTTCCCAAATCTAGCCGTCAGCTCTTTTTTATTAATTGGCACTTATTATTTTATACTTTCGTGCTGCTGCTTTCATTGGTTATAATGGCTAGTTCGGTTTCTATATTAAATTCTTGAATTTTTTTAATTTCAATTTTAAATAATACAAAAAGAATTTACGTCTGCACTCTCTATCTTTTCATCCGCCATTCAAGCCCTTTTTTAATAAGAAGGTTTAATAATCCTTGTGGCAGATGTGAAATTATATTTGCAAATACTGAATCTGCTCCAATACAATACGATAGCTTCGGATTTTTTACTTTCAATACTTCTAAAACCAAATTCGCTATATCAGAAGGGTTTAGGCCTTTTGTGTTATTTTTTCTTGCATTGCTTGTGAGTAATTCATATTCTTTCTCGTATTTTTTATGATAATTCTCCGGTATTTGCTCAAATATTTTTTCACAAGCTTCAAGCGATTTGTTCCAAATATTTGTTTTTACAACTCCGGGTTTTATTGAAATAACTTTTAGCTCTGGATCTTTGCTCTCAAGTAATAAGGAATTGTAAAATATATCCAATGCCCGTTTTGATGCACTATATGGTGAGATGAACGGAAAAATTGCATAACTTGCCATTGAGCTGATATTTATTATCCGTCCGCCTTTCAACAGCGGTAAAAACTTCTGCCCTACACGTAATGCACCGTAAACGTTTACTTCAAACTGTCTTTTTATAACTTCAACATCCAAACACTCAATTGGACCTGCCAGTGCAATTCCGGCATTATTAATCAGTGCATACAGATTTTTTGTTGAGCCGGCAATCTCTGTGTATGCGTTCTCAACGGATTTTGGATCTGTCACGTCAAGATATACACCGGTTATATTTGAGTCGATTTTTTCTAATTCTTCCTTGTCCTCGGCTCTTCTTACTCCGGCATAGACGGCAAATCCGTTTTCTGCCAGCACTTTTGCTGTCTCTTTGCCCAGTCCCGATGATGCTCCGGTTATCAAAACATGTTTTTTCATTTTATTTACCTGCTAATCTAAAATGTAAATTGCCGATAACTGACCGTTTTTCATACCTTACTTACTCTTAATTTATTTTACTCAAATCTTTAGTTTTGGGTGCAAACGCCTTCATCAGCAAACAATCTCGAACAATCTCGATTCTTCCATTGTTGGGATAAATGCCTTACTTTGCAATTAATCGCTAACAGTGTATATGGTGAACTGCTTAAATATACTAAAAAAACAGCCCATTTGCGGGCTGTCTTTGGTTATACGTTCAAAATAAATCCGCCGTTGCTTGCGTTATGCAAGGCATCTTCGTTCAGTTTTGCACGAAGATTTTTTATGTATTTATACACATAATCTCTTGGCAAATCCAATACCTGTGCAAGCTCTTTGGCATATACTATATTATTTTTATTATTCAAAAAGTGTTCAAAAACAGCCTGTTCTCTCGGAGTTAAGTTCTTTTTAAATGTCAATTGAACCTCGCTCGGTGCAACTACAGGTGCACTTTTAGCCGGTGCTTTGGCTGGTGTCGCTTTCTGTTTTGGTTGAGCTTTAACTGCTTTTTGTGCCGGTTTTGGTTGAGCTTTTTCTGTGTGCTTCACTGCAACCGGTTTTGGTGGTTTTATTGTTTCGTGTGTAAGCCTTATATCTTCAATCTCTCTTTCTCTTTCAAAAGATTGTTGTGCAAGTGAGCTTATTTTTTCCACTTTCACCTGATATGTTCTTACTGGTGCTTCTTCTTCAAAGTGAGCGTTTTTCATAACCATATCTACTATATCGTTGGTTTCTTTTTCTTCGCTAATCACTTTTCCCAGTCTTTGAGCATATTCTTCAAGAGTTATTCTTTCTAATGAACTTCTCCAGCGTCTGATTTCTTCCTTGCTCAAATATTCCGGCATTCCGTTTCTCCTTGACTAAATCTGTTTACCTAACCTGCGTGGATGCGCATTCGCCAGACTCCTCTTTCTCTACTCGTTATCATCTTCGTATCAATATAGAGCCTTTTGGCATTTTCAAATCTATCACAAAATTCTTTTAAAAATCTCAAATTATGTAGTAATTTTAAATATATTAATAAAATATTTACAAACAATTGACAAATTGTTCTTATTCTATGCTTATTCCTGTTTTTTTAATTCGTTTTGTTTCTTATTTCAAAATATTTCTGACTCTATTTATTTCTCCGTCAAACAAGTTTTGCAAATGTCGGAATTTCGTTTATAATGTTCTTATGATTGAGATGAAAGTAATGGGAATAGCTCTTGATACTCGGACTGGTTCGCCGATTGTTGTTTTGCACGATTTGCAAAATAGAAAGGCGTTGCCGATTTGGATTGGTTCGGCTGAAGCCAGTGCTATTATCAGAAAAATTGAAAATATTGCCGTCACAAGACCCATGACTCACGATTTGGTCATCGATGTTATTAAGCAAACCGGTTACTCGATTGATAAAGTTGAAATCAATGATGTTGACAAGGAGACCTATTTTGCTATCATTTTCCTCAAAAATGATGAGGGTAAGGAGATTCAAATCGATGCCAGACCGTCTGATGCGATTGCTGTTGCTATTAGGGTTGAGGCTCCTATTTTTGTTACTGCGAATGTTTTGGCTAACGGTTCGGTTTCTTGTGACTCTGCTAAGGACGAGGAAGAAGCTCAAGAGTTTCGTAATTTTATACAAAGTATAAAACCTTCTGATTTTGAAAAACTCATGAAAGATGACAAACAATCTGATCAGTAATTTTTAATATTTAAAAATAAAACATTTCCCGCTCGTTAAGCAGATTGAATCCTTTTTCTGCCTCTTTTTTACATATTTTTAAATTTTCACACAAAATCTTTTGTATAATTTTTATTGTATCTTTTTTAGGCGTATTTTTGTCTGCTATTTCAATAAATTCTTCTTTTGAATTATCAAAAATATTCTTATAGCATTTATCGGCATAGTTTGACAATCCGATTTCACCGCCGGTAATAAAAATTTTTCCGTTTTCTTTTTTTAGTTTAACCTCAGAACCAAGATGAATGTTTCTGTCTAAAAGATATATATATGAAGGTGTATAGGCAAATCCTACCGGATTAATTTTCACTTCTTTTTTCATATCACAGAGCAACAGTGCCATTTCGCTCACTCCGGACTGAAAACGTGTCTCAAACGGTACATTTTTGTAACCTGCCAGCCGTCCTTCAGGAAATATAAATATATTGCTTTTGTTTTTTGAAAAGTCCCTTATTATCGGTACAAGTTTTAATGCATTTTTTATTCTGTTGGGCTCAAACCTGTCTATATCCATCTCTACCGCCCCAAATTTTTTGAATACTTCCTTTGATAACGGCGTAAGTGCTTTTGTTATTTCTTGCGTCAATAATACTTTCGGACGCGGAAAATCATTTAATCTCCCTGCTTTTTCATATTCCGACAACAGTTCATAGTTTAATATTGAAAGCGTAGATGAATCATATAACGGATGATCGTGGTTCATTATAAAAATTGATGATTCACTTGATTTTGCAATTTCTTTTAAATGGTTTTTGTTCGGAGTTATTGAACCGAAACAGTTTGCGGCAAAGGATTTTGCTACATTTTTTAATCCGGTTATGTATTCTGATGACTGTTCGTCGCTTCTTAAAAACTCGTCACGTTCTAATATTTTTGATTTCGGTAAAAACTTCTCCTCCAACCGGTTGCTAAGCGTTGCTAACATCCTTTGGAGTCTTGTATCTGCTCTTTCAACATACCTCACCAGTCGGTTCTCCAACTGCTGATTCCTTGATTTGAATGATGGCTTGTTATTAATGTCGTTAACTTTACTTATCGGACTAATCATTTGTATATAAATTGTATTATAAACAAATTTTTTAATTCACTTTTTAATTCAAATGTTTAACTTTTATAACAAAAGCAAATTATTGCCGGTATTGTTATTTTTGAGTAGTAGGCGGATATTGATTTTATTTTGTTTGGGCGGTTTTATTATTTTGTGTTTTTTGTTCTTGTTTTTTTATTGCATCAAGGATGCTGTTATCCTTAAACATTATTTTCAACTCAACACGCCTGCTTTTTGCGTAATCTTCTTTTCCGTTTACCAATACCGGTTCTGATGAACTTTTGCCCTGTACTGAGAGCAATTTGAACAACTCAGCTTCGTAGCTTTTTTTGTCTTTATAATCTGAAAATACTATGTATTGTGCGACTGATGAGGCACGTTTCAGACTCAGATCCATGTTTTTGTAATATCTCATCTCGGGTGAATTTGCTCCGGCAAATGCTTGTGAGTCCGTGTGACCCTCTATTATAATCTGTGAAATATTTTCACGAACTTTCGGGTTTTTCATTATTGTATCAAAGTATATCGGAACAAACTTTGAAAGATATTGCTTTCCTTTTTCTGACAATTCCCAGCTATTTAGTTCAAACAATTCCAAATCCGAAATTTTTATTCTTCCGGAATATTTGTCCACGTCGACTTCTATATCATTTTTTTTCAACTCTTGTGCAAGCTTCTCTGTAATTTCATACTGGTTTTGGTGTTCATCTATTTTATTTTGTGTAAACCCTGTTATTGCAAATACAAACAGAATGAGAAAAACTACAACTAGTCCCAACAACAGGTCACTCATCGTTACCCAAAATACGTTGTCATCTCCGGCTTCTTGTTTTGTACCGTATTTTACATATTTCATTTCCGCTTTATCCCGCTATTCGTTGTTCCCAAATAAGTCATTCAATATTCCCGATGAGCTTTTTGAACTTTGTGCTATATTTTCCTGCAACTTGTTTACGCTAAATATTAAATTGTCCAAATACGGAATCAAACTCGCATTGAAGCTTTTTTCAAACGCTATTTTCATCTGTTCCGGCAATTCATTGAACACTTGATTCATCGCATTATTTTGCATTTTTGATTCTTTTAGCAATTCTACCAAAAATTTCTCTGACGAGATATTATCAAACAATTTGTTCAATTCAAGTTGAAATTCATTAAGCGGAACCATGCACAAATTTTTATATATTAATCTTTCTATGATTATAAATATAATTGAGCTGCCTACGGCTACAACCGATATCATTGCGGCAACTTTCATTGCTCCCATAAGTGATGATACTGATGCAATTGTGGCTTCTTGGGTTGAAAAGTTTACTTTAGCGAACGCCAGTGAAATATGCAAAAACGTAAACAACGGACCAAGACCTGTTAGTATTGTCGGTACCGTTGATATGAATTTGTAATTCATTTTTCCGTGTACCAGTGTTTCTTCGTTGAAAAAATATCCTGAATCTATTGTGCACTGAATATTTGAGCTTTCCGGGCTTTGGAATTTTAAAGTGTCTTCGTTGGTTTTTATTGCCACACCTTCGTTGAACACCAGACTATTCTTAAATTCTACCCAGTAATTTGCTATAAATTTGTCTTTTGAGAATATTTCATCCAGCTCCTTGAATCGATACATTATGCTCCCTTTTTTAAACGATTTAAGGATTTTCGTCAATCTTCTCAATGATGTGTTTATGTATCGTACTTTATAAAACAGGTAACCCAGAATTACACAAAATAATGTCAGTATTATAAGGATTACCGGATCTAATAGTAATTTAAAATCAAATGCTGTCATATTCTCACCCTATTTTTTCTTATAATTATATTTATACCCTTATTCGTGCTAAATTACAACAAACTTTAAAATTGTTACATCATAAACTGTTTTGTTTTCTCCGACGTTAATTTTATAAAGTTAGCTTAAATAGTGGCGTATTTTATTTTAGTATTTGTCAAAAACGAGGTTTATGCCCCGTTTTTTATATGTTATTTATACCTTGTTTGCTCCGCAGCAATTTTTATATTTCTTTCCGCTTCCGCAAGGACAAGGATCATTTCTGCCTATTTTTTCTTTTGCCCGTACAGGCTCCATTTTTTCTATCATTAGCTCCTCTTCCTCCTCTTCTTGCGGGCGGAATGTCTCTGCTGCTTGGGAGAGTTGCGTTCTTATTATGTCATCTTCTCGGCGATCTACTATTTGCACTCCGAATCTTGTACGGAACAAATATTTTAGCGTTTCTCCTTGTATTTCATACATCATATTATTAAACAAGTCATACGCTTCTTTTTTGTATTCAATCAGTGGATCTTTTTGTCCGTATGCTCTTAAGCCTATTCCGTCTCTTAGCATATCTATATTATGAAGGTGATCTATCCACTTGTTGTCTACTACTCGCAACAATATATCTTTTTCTATATTTCTCATAACGTTGTTTGATGAAAATGCTTCTTCTTTTGCAAAATTTGCATCATACTGTGACGCTATATCGTTATAGAATGTTATTGTTTTCTCTTCGTGGTCTCTGTATGCCATTACTGCCAGATGTTTTAATTTTTCATATATGCCCTCATAATCCAGTCCTTGAATATTTTTTACTTCCAAGTAACTTAATTGAGGGATTAATGAATGGACTTCTCTCATCATTGCCGACAAATCTTCGTATATATATTCCTGCGGATTCATTCCGGGGGCTATATAACTCTTGATTATCCTATCCATCTCTTTTTCGATCATGTATGTTATATCGGCAGACAGGTTCTCACCCTTCAATACTCTGCGTCTTTGGTTATAGAATTTTTCCCTTTGTATATTCATAACATCGTCGTATTCCAGTACGCTTTTTCTTATGTCAAAATGGTATGTCTCTACCTTCTTTTGCGCACTTTGGATCTGGCGGGTTATCAATTTCGACTCAATTGCCATATCTTCTTCGGCGTTGAGTGAGTTCATTAAATTAATTATGTGCTGACCACCAAATATTCTCATCAAGTCATCTTCCAATGACAAGAAAAATCTTGTGGAGCCAGGGTCTCCTTGTCTTGCGGCACGACCTCTGAGCTGGTTATCTATTCTTCTTGATTCGTGGCGTTCTGTTCCGATTACGTGTAAACCGCCGGCTTCCACCACTTGTCTGTGTTCTTTTTCTGTTAACTCTCTCGCTTCTTTTAGCGCTTGATTCTTTTGCTCTTCATAGTCACTGTTTTCTTGGGTTATTCCTCTTTTTTCCAATTCTTCTTTTGCCAGATATTCTGGATTACCGCCCAGAAGAATGTCTGTTCCGCGACCTGCCATGTTTGTTGCTATTGTCACTGCCCCGAAACGTCCAGCTTGTGCTATTATATACGCTTCCTTTTCGTGATGCTTTGCGTTTAAGATGTTGTGCTTTATCCCCTTTTCACTTAACAGCTTCGACAAATATTCCGATTTGTCTATACTGATTGTCCCAACCAGTACCGGTCTGCCGATTTTGTGCATTTGCATTATTTCATCTACTACTGACAGGTATTTTTGCTTTTGTGTCTTGTAGATTACATCCGGCATATCAATCCTTATATCTTTTTTGTTTGTCGGTATTGATGTAACTTCCAGATTGTATATCTTTCCAAACTCTGCTTCCTCTGTCATTGCCGTACCTGTCATACCCGATAGTTTCGGGTATAACCTGAATAAGTTTTGAAAAGTTATGCTTGCCAGCGTTTGCGTTTCGTCTTGTATCTTCGCACCCTCTTTTGCCTCCACTGCCTGATGCAATCCGTCTGACCAACGACGGCCTTCCATTAATCGACCTGTGAATTCGTCTACTATTACTACTTCTCCGTTTTTTATTACATAGTCTGTATCTTTATGGTACAGTTCCTTTGCTTTTAGCGCTTGCAATAAGTGGTGCGCATATTGGTTTTCTACGTCAAACAAATCTGCTATTTGCAATAATTCTTGTGCGTGATCTATTCCTTCTTCTGACAGGATTACGTTTTTATTCTTTTCATCTACCTCGTAATCAACATCTTTTTTCAATACTGGCGCTACTTTTGCCATTGTTCGGTACAATTCTGCCGATTTCTCTAACCTGCCGCTTATTATTAACGGCGTTCTTGCTTCGTCTATCAATATGCTGTCTACTTCGTCGATTATTGCATAGTTATACGGGCGTTGGACACATTGCTCCATGCTTCCTGCCATGTTGTCCCGTAAATAATCGAACCCAAATTCGTTGTTTGTTCCGTATGTTATATCACAAGCGTATGCTTCTTTTTTGCGCATAAACTCTTCAGGATCTCTGTTGTTTGATAAGATTACACCTACCGTTAAACCTAAAAATTTGAATATCTTACCCATCCACTCGGAGTCACGTTTCGCCAGATAATCATTTACTGTTATTATGTGAACACCCTTGCCGGTTAACGCATTTAAATATGCGGGTAATGTCGCAACTAATGTCTTTCCTTCTCCTGTTCTCATCTCTGCTATATGCGCATTGTGCAAAAAATATCCTCCGATTAATTGCACATCAAAATGTCGCATGTTTAATACACGTTTGCCTGCTTCCCTTACTACTGCAAACGCTTCCGGTAATATCTTGTCCAGTGCCGCTTTTTCTAATGCTCTGTCCTTTTTCGGCTCCTGCGAGTATTCACGGTTGTTCAATATCTCTTTGAATTCCTCCGTTTTGGCTCTCAGCTCGTCATCACTTAACCTCTCAAATTCAGGCTCCAATGCATTTATATGTTCGATTATGGGCATTATTTTCTTTACCTTTTTTTCGTTTGGATCGCCCATTAGCTTTAACAACAAGTTTATCATTATTAAATTTTCCTCAAGTCTTATCCTCTTTCTGATTCTAACATGCTAAATTTTTTTTTTCATTTTTTTAATAAGTTGGCTAGATCATTCCATCTTCGTCACGACCATCGTGTCTGTTTAGTGACACAGTCACGTTCGCCAATTGATGTGGGGTGTGTATTATTATTTTAATAGGTTGGCTAAATCATTCCATCTTCGTCACGACCATCGTGTCTGTTTAGTGACACAGTCTCGTCCGCCAACGGTTTTAGGTGCTCTATTTTTATAAGATTGGCTTTCCACTTAAATACCACCCATTCTTTGATCGCAAAGAACGGGTGGAGCCCAAGAAACTCTTCGACCGAATGTTTCGTTCGTACAGAAACTATCTCAAA
>CASEVT010000007.1 GCA_949291445.1 uncultured bacterium
AACATACCATGCCGCTTATTATATGGGACAAGATAAAAAAGAGGTTTATAAAAAAGTAGAAAACGCAACAGCAGAAATTTTAGACGTATTAGCTCAGGAGAATAACACTATCTGGGTTAGACCGGAAACTACCGGAAAAGCTACTCAATGGGGCGATCTTGAAGAAATTGTGCAACTGTCAAAAACATTTGAACAGGTCTTGCCCTGCGTAGATTTCTCGCATCTGCATGCCAGAACTAACGGCGATTACAACACTTATGATGAATTTGCAAAAATATTTGATACAATCGGCAACAGCATCGGTCAATACGCTCTGGAGAATTTTCACGCACACCTTGCCGGAATTGATTATGGCGAAAAAGGAGAGAAAAAACATTTAATACTTCAAGAAAGTGATATGAATTATAAGGACTTACTCAAAGCATTTAAAGATTTTAATATTAAAGGTGTTTTGGTCTGTGAAAGCCCCAATATCGAAGACGACACCGTTCTGCTTAAAGAATATTACGAAAGTTTGTAAATTTTGAAATACTAATTGCGCTTATTAATGATATTATAAAACTATGCGGGCAGCCCTTAGGATACGGGATAAATTTTTTTTACAAATTGCCTTTAAGAATGGACAATCCGAAAGAAATTAGCAAAATGCATGAATATTATTTCAAAATCAAAAAAGGAACACTGGAATTTGAATTCTCCACCTCAGATAAAGAAGCCTTTGAAACACAACTTGCAGATTGGATCGGCGGAATAACAGGCTCTCATTCACCCGTTCAAGAACAATCTGTCAACGAAACGAAACTCGAGCGAAAAGGATTTATACAAATTAAAGAACTCGTTAAGATTAATGAGCTTCAATCGCCTACACCAAAAGAGGAGCCGGAGTTTGAAAAAGTTCTTGAAGAATCTTTGGAAAACCCTAAGACAGAAGTCGAAGAAAAGGTTGAAATAACCTCACCATTTCAAGCGTACCTCTCCGTTTTTGAAACGAATAACCCTCTTGAATTATTGATGCTTACGGCAAAATATATTTGGGAAAACGAAAACGCCGAAAAATTTACCATTAAACAAATTAACGCAAAACTTGTCCCCGCTAAAGGACTGGCTATAAATCATTTAAACATACAAGAAGCACTTGAAAAAGAATTAATAAAAATTGTCCCCAATTACACTAATATAGCCGATGTTACCGAATACACACTTACCGAAAACGGAGAGCGATACAATGTCCCGAACTAAAGTTGCAGTGGCATTGAGCGGCGGTCTCGACAGCAGTGTATGCTGCCATTTGCTTAAGCTCCAAGGCTACGATGTAATTGCTGTTACTGCAAAAATGACAGATACTCCTGATTTTGAACAAATTGTAGCTAACGCACAAGAGGTTGCAAAAAAAATTGGTATCCCGCACCACATAATTGACCTGTCCGAAATATTTCAAAATAAAATCATTGATTATTTTGAAAATTCGTACAAATGCGGTAAAACCCCCAATCCTTGCATTCTTTGTAACAAGTTTATAAAATTCGGTGCACTAGCGGATTACGCAAGAAAAACCCTCAATGCAGACTATCTTGCCACAGGTCACTATGCAAAAATACTAAATGACAACGGCGTCTACAAACTCTATCCCGCAGCAGACACAAAAAAAGATCAGTTATACTATCTTTTTGAGCTGAATCAAGAACAACTCTCACACACATTATTTCCGCTACACAGCTATCTGAAAGAAGAAATAAGAAAAATTGCAATCGAAAACGACCTGCCATCAAAATCTTCGAAAGAAAGTCAGGATATCTGTTTTATAAAAAAACCAATGACAACAAAAAAATATCTTTGTGAAAAAATACCGATGAAACAGGGCAAGTTCATCCATATTAAGACAAATCAACAGCTCGGAACTCATCAGGGATACGCACAATACACTATAGGACAACGAAAAGGAATCGGTATTGCGTATTGCGAACCTCTTTATGTGGCGAAGATTGACGCCCCCAATAATATAGTCTATCTCGGCGGCAAAGACGATTTGTTAGAAAACACAGTACACATCTGCAACATAAACCTTCAATACCCTAAAACCGAAACAGAATTCGATGCACTTGTAAAAATCCGATATAACATGGATTTTCAAAAAGCACGCGTAAAACTCATCAACTCCAATGAAGCGGTGATAGTATTTGAATCAAACGTATCTGCCATAACCCAAGGTCAGGCAGCCGTATTCTACTCCTGTGAAGATGTCCATCTAATCGGCGGCGGATGGATTTGCTAATTTATAAATATACAAAAATCTGCTTCAAAATTTTCTATAAACATAAAAGAAAAAGCCCGATGAAATCATCGGGCTAGTTGCCATCACCTATTATGTAAATCGGTGTTATTAGCCAATCAATTGAAGAGCCAATGAAGGCAATTGATTAGCCTGTGTCAACAAGGCTGCGGAAGCTTGTTGAAGAATTTGAGCCTTCATGTAGTTTGAAGATTCTTCAGCAATATCAGCATCCATGATTGTTGATTTAGCTGCAGAGTTGTTTTCAATGTTAGTTACCAAAGAAGTCTTTGCAGATTCCAATCTGTTTTGGTAAGCACCGATTGATGCTTTTCTGTCATTGATATCAGCCAATGCATCATCAACCGTTTCAATGAATGCAGCAGCACTAGTTGCATTAGCAAATGCAGCAGTAATTGCTCCAGTATCCAAACCTAAATCGTCAGCAGTTGCAGCTGCAAAAATGTCAGCTTCAATTGTCAACGCATTTTGAGCTTCCTCAGAGTTAGCACCAACTTGAAGTCTCAAGCCGTTTGTCAAATCATTACCACTGAGCAACTCAATGTCATTGAATCTGGAAGAGGTTGCGATTCTTGTAATTTCTGCTGCACGTGCAGTAACTTCATCTTCCATAGCAGTCATTGATTCATCTGAGTAAACTCCGTTTGCTGCCTGTACTGCTAAGTCACGAATACGTTGCAAGTTTGTTTCGATTACGCCTAAATCACCTTCTGCTACCTGTAACAGGTTTACACCGTTTGCTACGTTAGATTTTGCTACCTTTGAACCCCTAATTTGTGTTTCCATATTTGTTGCAATGTAAATACCTGCAGCATCATCTTTTGCAGAATTTACTTTGTAACCTGTGGACATTCTTTGCAATGCTGTATTCAAAGAGTCTGTAGCATTGGTCAAGTTTCTTTGTGTTACCAAAGACGAGTAGTTTGTGTTTACGATAATTCCCATGTCATGCTCCTTTCGACGTCACATTTTTACATCCTGTAAAAATTTTCGTAAAACTAATTTTATCTATAGCTGTATATTAACGTTTTTCCTATCTACACTTAATTCAATTAAAGTCTGAACTTTTTCATACTTCGGTTTGATTTCAATCCGATACGATATCACCATCAACTGTTTTTACTTCAAATAGCAAACATTATTTATACAGCCTACATTCTACAGTATATACATTTTTTTTTTGATGGGCTAGTCTTATTTGAACAATTTTTACAAAATGCAATATATTTTTTATATACATTTGATATACTTTGACAATAAAATGAATACATTCGGGGCAAAAACTAATCTTTAAAAAATTATGTAACAAATTATTTCAATTGAGGAATTGTAAACATTTGTAATGACAAAATTTATTTTTTCAAGACTTATACCATGCACAGATCACACAGCGTAATATTTTGAAACTTTCCATGTAATAGAAAGTTTTTACTGCTATAATTTTGATAGCCGGTATGAAAAAGGAAGGAATGAAACATGGAATTGACAATGGAATTTCCTCAAAGAGAAAAGACTATTAACCCCACCCACGATATAAAGTTATTCTCAGGACGTTCACATATGAAATTGGCACAAGAGATTGCTGATTATCTGGGCACAACAGTCGGTCCAATGGTGATAAAGAATTTTGCTGACGGAGAAATCTATGTTCAAATACAACAAAGCATCCGCGGCGACGATGTTTTCATAGTTCAACCTCTTTGCAATCCGGTTAATGAAAATTTGATGGAATTATTAATAATCATCGACGCATTTAAAAGGGCAAGTGCAAAATCGATTACAGCAGTAATTCCCTACTATGGCTACGCAAGACAGGACCGAAAGACCTCAGGCAGAGAAGCTATTACAGCAAAGCTTGTCGCGGATTTATTGACCACAGCCGGCGTAGACAGAGTTCTGGCGATGGATTTACATACCGGACAAATTCAAGGATTCTTCAACATTCTCGTTGATCACATTTTTGCGACATCTGTTCTTACTTCTTACATAAAAAAACTCAATATACCGGAAGAAAAACTGGTTGCAGTAAGCCCCGACACAGGCGGCGTTCCCAGAACAAGATATTTCGCAAAAGATCTGGGCTGCCCGATGGCTATTGTTGATAAACGAAGAGATAAACATAATGAAGCAATTGCAGAACACGTAATTGGTGATGTTAAAGACAAGATTTGTGTACTGGTCGACGATATGATCGACACGGCAGGTACTATCTGCGGTGCGGCCAGACTTTTGATTAAAGAAGGGGCTGAAAAAGTTTACGTTTGTGCAGCACACGGTGTACTTTCAGGACCGGCTTTGCAACGACTGGAAGAAGCACCGGTTGAGGAGGTAATTATTACCAATTCTATACCGCTTGAGAGAAATTATGTGCCGTCGAAGATAACTCAACTCAGTATTGCTCCGGCACTCGGCGAAGCTATTTCAAGAATTCACGATAATGAATCAGTAAGTTCTTTGTTCGGATTTGAAAAAGAATACAAATCATAGCAATCCTAACAAATTATAAAGATTAAGAGAGAGTTGGCAGACGCAGAGCGTCTGCCTTCATTTTTGCTTAATTATTTTCTGAAGATAAGCTGTCTTCTTCCATTGAGCCTACCTGATTTCTGCCGTTTTCTTTAGCTTTATACAAACAAGCATCAGCATATTTTATCAATTCTTGGGGAGTTTGACCATTCTTTGGATAAGTGGATACACCAAGGCTTATTGTAACATTTTTTTCAATATCATTAGCAAGTTTAAATGGCTTATTTGCGACCGCATCACAGATTTTTTGTGCAGTTATCTTAGCTTCTTTGCTTCCGGTATTTGACAGAATAATGGTCATTTCTTCTCCGCCATAGCGGCAAACTATATCAGTTGAGCGAACATTCTTTTTCAACACTTGCGCAACCTGCTTCAATACAGCATCACCGGATTGATGTCCATAATTGTCATTAAACTTTTTAAAGAAATCTATATCTATTATGACCAGTGAGAACTCTGAATTATAACGCTTTGAAGTCTCAACATGATGAATCATCTGTTCTTGAAAATATCTGTGATTGTATAGTTCTGTCAGTCCGTCAGTCGTTGCAAGTGCGTATGTATACTCAAAATCTCTCGATTTTAGAATGTATTTTGCTATGTATACTCCGGTAAATGATATTGCCATAGAGAGCAACTGCAATATCACACCTATCCATATATTGAAATAATGCATCAACAGCGTGCTTATGAATAAAAATACAACACCGGTTAATATTGCTATTAATGATGAGAGAATTGTAGATTTTGTCCGTACGGCAATCAGTCCGATAAAAAGGCTTAGGACCATACAAACCAAAACATCAACCTTGGGTGAAACTCTTTTTATAAAATTATTATCCAACAAGTTGTTAACAAAAGTTGTATGTGTTTCTACCCCCGGAAAGAGCTTGTCGGTCGGAACACTTTTAATATCAAATAAAGACGTGGTGCTGGTACCGAGATAAACAATCTTACCCTTAAAGTAATCCTTAGGTATAAGGTTCTCTTCACCGTACATAGTCTTCAAAACCTTCCAGAAAGGTACGTATTCAAAAGTATTTCCTCCGTTAGAACCGCTGGGGCCGTACCAGTTCAGGATTGTCGTACCAAAATGAGAGAGCGGAATTGTTCTATTGCCGACAATGACTTCTCCGTCCTTGTTTATTTTAAAATCTGCAGGGACAGTTTCATTTTTAGTTTGAAGGTATTTCAGCGCAACTTTTAGCGCAAGATGCGGATAATAATCAGACTTGTAGCCCGCAAAAGGCAAGAAATTTCTGATAATACCATCATCCTCACGTATTGCATTAATGTGTCCGATATTGGGAGTATTATCCAAGATTTCACTGATTATAACCCTGCAATTATCAAAATGCATTGCTGGCGAATTCAAATCCACATCCGACTTATTATCAATCTTGACCTTCAAATAATCAGGTAAATCAACAGGTTTTCTTAAAGCTGCCTCTTGGTTATCAAAATTTATTGAAGTAAAGACATTGTCATGTTTCGATATATTTCGAGCAAGCTTGAGATCATCTTCTCCGGAGCTTTTAATAGATTTCACAAACAAAAGATCATAAGCAATAACAGAAGCTTTCTGCTGTTCAAGATACTCTATCAAATCTGCATATATCCCTCTTCTTACGGGCCATTCGCCGTATTTATCCAGCACATATTCATAACTTGCATCATCTATCGAAATAATCTTTATATCCGGATTAACTTTTTTATACTTGGCAATTATATTTTGCCTAACGTCGAAAGTTTGATTTTCCATGTTAACGAAAAAATTCATAACATGCGGCACCTGTAACAGCATAAAAAGTATTTTTACCGTAAACAAAATAAAAACGGAGTAAAGCACGTACTTCAAAAAAATCTTACTTTTCAAAGCTTCGTTTATATCAATATCTTTCATAAAAATTCCTCAACTATAAAGATTTAACAAGTTCACAAGTTTGCTGACCCGAAGTTAAAAAATCAGCCAGCAACTGCGTCAAATCAGGCAATTCATCAGGATTTTGCAAATATTTTAACAAACATTCTTCGTTCAGATTCATACCATTCTCGTTTTGGATGTCCGTGAGAATATTGTTACAAAATATTAAAGAATATAAATCAACCTAACGGTGAATTTTACTGGTCTAATCCATACTTCAAAAGTACGATAAAATTTGAAAATATCCATCAATATAATGACAAAACAAACAACTAATCAATATCGATCGGAGGACGCATAATTGCCTCAATAGCCATTCTGGCATTAGTTGCAAGTGTTTCTGAAACATTAGGAATAATTGTAAGTTGCCTCAATACGTCAATGGTTCTCTTAAAACATCTGACGACATCGCCCTCACCGGCACCGATTTGTTCGACCAACTCCTCCCATTCACCGCCGTTAACCCAATATTCAATTAACGGAGAATAATAAGAATTGATATACATCTCGGTATCAATATCATAATCCCTCTGAACAACACTAATCCTACGTCTGATATCTTTAATACGATTCAGTGCCTTTCTGGTACCCTTACTGATAGGCAACTCGGGAAAAACATCTGCCCGCAAATCTTCTGTAGTAATTGCACAAATAACAGATGCCAGCTCATCAACCTTTAACGTATCCAACACACCGCTAAAAATAATTTCTGAAAGGAACAACTCGTTCTCCGCCCTAATGGCAGCAGTTGTTTTACCTTTTTCGGCAGGGTAATCATTCTCAATATACCCCATCTTTTGCAGAACATAAGTATGATTAAGGAACTTGCGCCAATAGACATCTTTTTCATACTCAATACTTTTTTCAAGTTTTTGAGCACGTTTTTCAAACCGCTGCAACAAATCAATCTCTTTTGCATGCTTTCGATACAAACGACAAGTATCACAAGCATAACCATGAACACGGTTCAAAAAGTTTTTTGTCTTTGCCTCAAACTCAATATATTCTTTTTGATGCTCTTGCGCTTTATTTTTCAACTGTTTTTTAAGAGTTTTTTGAATCTTTCTATATTCAACATAAGTATTTTTAATCTTGTTATACTCAAGCATATCAGCAGTTGTAAGCCCGAATTCACATTTGAAAGATTTAAACTGAGCAATCGAATCATCCGTCAACTGTTTTTGAGCGAGCAAAGGTTTAAGCCGATCGGTAGAAGAAAAATACCCGAAACTCTTCAATATAAGTTCCTTAGCTTCCTCCAGAGAAAATCTTTGAAGCAGGTTAAGCACCATGGAATAAGTAGGAGAAAATCGACTTTCAAGCGGATTTGCATCGCTTTTCACAAGCTCTGCAACCTCCTCCGGCGACTGGAACGCAGTGCCGATAATAGTTACATACCCAACTTCATCCATACCTCTTCGACCGGCACGACCTGACATTTGCAAAAACTCACTTGCTGTGAGCATCCTATGACCGGAATCGGTACGTTTTGATATAGCACTTATTACAGTAGAGCGTGCAGGCATATTGATACCGGCAGCAAGTGTCTCCGTAGCAAAAACAACTTTTATCAAGCCTTTTTGAAACAATTTTTCAACAAGCACCTTCCAAGCAGGCAACAATCCCGCATGATGAGATGCAACCCCTCTTAAAATATATTCAATATGCTTGTTAGAATACAAATAAGGATTTTGAGCGATATACTCATCGACCATCGACTTAATCTGCTTTTGTTCAGCTTCGCTAACCAGACACAACTCGGCACATTTTTCCATCTGCTCATCGCATTTTTTTCTGGAGAAAGTAAAATATATAGCCGGCAGCATGTTTTTTTTATGCAAGATAGAAACAACATCCTTAACGGCTGATTTTTGGGCAACCTTGCGGCGAGAAAAGGTTTTTGCCCTGGACTCGGGCTTAATCTTCTTGTTAAGCTTCCCGTCAGGAGTTAACAAAGGCAGAATATCATTGGGTTTTGACGAATCGTAATAATAATACCTTAACGGCACAGGACGAAAATCTGTATAAACAAGTTCAGTTCGTGAATGAACCGTATTAATCCAATCGGTAAGTTGTTGAGAATTAGCAACGGTTGCCGACAGTGCAATTATCTGGATATTAGTCGGGCAATAAATTATGCTCTCTTCCCAAACAGTCCCCCGCTGTTCGTCATTCATATAATGAACTTCATCAAGCACAACATACCTAACATCCTTTAAATTGTCAGTAACAGATCCGAAATTTGTGCCATAGAGCATATTTCTAAAAACTTCTGTTGTCATAACAACAATCTGAGCACCTCGGTTGATAGAAGTATCACCGGTCAACAACCCGACTTTTTCTTCGCCGTATTTTTCTGAAAAATCACGAAATTTTTGGTTAGACAGGGCTTTCAAGGGAGTTGTATAAAATATTCTCACACCCTCATCCAATGCCTTATGAATTGCCATTTGCGCAATACAAGTTTTTCCGGCACCGGTCGGCGCGCATACTACGACACTTTTACCCTCTTTTATGTAGTATAGGGCTTCTTCTTGAAAATCATCTAATTTAAAATCGAATTTGTACAATATTTCTTCACTCCACAAATTACATATATTTTAGCCCAAATTTTATAAAAAACAAAGAAGGGACAAACAAAAAAGCTTGTCCCTTCAAAAAATAGTTTGTAAAAACTACTTGCATCCGCAGCAGCAAGTGCTTTCAGATGATTTTTGACCGTTGAAAGCTGCCAATCCCATATATTTAGCAGCAGAACCGAGTTCTTGTTCAATTCTAATCAACTGGTTGTATTTTGCAATTCTGTCTGTTCTTGAAGCAGAACCGGTTTTAATTTGACCGCAGTTTGTTGCAACAGCCAAATCAGCAATGAATGTATCTTCAGTTTCACCTGAACGGTGTGAAGCTATTGCAGTATAACCTGCTTTGAATGCCATATTCATTGCATTAAGAGTTTCTGTCAATGAACCGATTTGGTTAACCTTAATCAAGATAGAATTTGCAACACCATTTTTGATACCGCGTTCGAGTCTTGATGTATTAGTTACGAACAAATCATCACCGACGAGTTGGCATCTGTCGCCAATTCTGTCTGTAAGAAGTTTCCAACCTTCCCAATCTTCTTCTGCCATACCGTCTTCGATTGAGATAATAGGATATTTATTAACCCAGTTTTCAAGAAAATCAACCATTTGTTCTCTTGATAAAACCTTACCTTCACCGGCAAGATTGTATTTTCCGTCTTCATAGAATTCAGAAGAAGCAACGTCTAAACAAATTTTAACTTGTTCAGTTGTATAACCAGCTTTTTCAATTGCTTCAACAATAACTTGAAGAGCTTCTTCGTTAGAAGAAAGGTTAGGAGCAAATCCGCCTTCATCACCGACAGATGTAACCATACCTTTACCTTTAAGTACTGATTTCAAGCTATGGAATACTTCAGCACCCATTCTAATAGCTTCTTCAAAAGAATTAGCACCAACTGGTGTAATCATGAACTCTTGAAAATCAACATTGTTATCAGCGTGAGCACCGCCGTTCAATACGTTCATCATAGGAACAGGCAGTGTTGTAGCATTTATACCGCCGAGGTATCTATATAATGGCATTTCAAACGCCAAAGATGAAGCCTTTGCACAAGCCAAGGATACACCCAAAATTGCGTTTGCACCCAATTTAGATTTATTTTCTGTTCCGTCCAATTCAAGCATTAATTTATCAATAGCTTGTTGATTAGAAGCATCTTCACCGATCAACTCGGGAGCAATAATAGTATTAACGTTATCTACAGCCTTAAGAACACTCTTTCCGCAATAGATTGATTTGTCGCCATCTCTCAATTCCAAAGCTTCAAATATACCTGTAGAAGCTCCTGAAGGAACAGCAGCACGACCTACAACTCCGCAAGCCAATGTTACATCTACTTCTACTGTCGGGTTTCCTCTTGAATCCAGAATCTGTCTGGCTTTTACATCTTCAATAGTAGTTGGCATGTTAATTCTCCTTTTATATAGCCTACTCGTGTTTATGCTTTGATTATGCCACGAGTATGTTTGGATTACAATAAAAATTTATTTGTTAATTTTTATTAATTTCTTCGTTGACAAAGGTTAATTTAGGAATTCACAGGTATTTAATAAGTAATCAAACCCCACACCAATTTGAAGAAAGCATTTGTATTAGCAGCAAACAAAACAGTCAAAACAAAAACCGGAATAATCAGTCAGCCCAGTCAAAATAATGAGTAATAACGCAATCCAAAACCGAATCGCATTCAAAGCAACACCCGTTGCGAAAACATTGACGACAATCAATGACACAATTTCAGAAATAAAAATTCTGAAATTAAACAAAGATGATATGCCGTTTATAGAGGATTTAAGCAGAAAAATCAAAATTGAAGAACTACTTCCGAATGAACCCAAACCGGCTATTTATCAAAAAATTGTTAACAGTGCATTTGAGCACATTCTCTTAAAAAAAGATCGTGACGCATTTATAGCAATCAAAGGTAACAAGCCTTGCGCAATAATGACAACCCGTGACGACTACAATGCAATGAACCTTGTATATTTAGCCGCATTACCAGTAAAATTCAATGAAAAAGTATCCAATGCAGGAAAAAGTATGGTACGACATTTTTTGTCACTATTTGAAAAATCTGAAAATACAACAGGCGTTGTTTATCCGGAGATGAAAAATATTGACAGACTGGAACCATTCTACAAAAAATGTGGATTCACAAGTTCACTCGCCGCTTGCTGGAGAATGACAATGCAGAAAAAAGATTTACCACAAATTATTAACAAAATCGAAAAAGATTTTCAATACCACAAAATTAACAATGCAAAAGATATAGATTTATTTGAAAAATTGAATACTTTCTAATGCAAAAATCTGAAGTAGATATATATAGAACTTAAAACCAGAGATACAAAGGTAATTGAAAGTCCGTATTTCAAAAATTTCATAAACGAAATCGGATAATTATGAGCAGCAGCAGTTTCTGAGACAATAACATTTGCAGCAGCTCCGATAATCGTCATGTTACCGCCAAGACAAGCTCCCAAGGACAAACACCACCACAAAGGATGAGCATACGCAGCACCCTCAACAAGCTGAATCTGATAAATCATAGGTGCCATTGTCGCAGTGTAAGGAATATTGTCAACAACACCGGATAACACCCCAGATGCCCAGAGTATAAGCATCGCCATAGCAGACTCGTTGCCGTTTGTAACCTGCAAAATCCATTCCGCCATATATTTTATACCGCCAGCAGCCTCAAATCCGCCTATTATTATAAATAAACCAATAAAAAAGAATATCGTATTCCATTCAACACTTCGAAGAATTGTTTTCGGTTGTTCAAAAATCAAAAGAAACGAAGCACCCGCCATCGCCACCAGACAAGATTCAATATGAGTTATATCGTGAGTCACAAAACCCAAAACAACCAATCCTAAAACTACCGAAGAACGGATTGCGAGCATTTTATCCGCAATTGTATCAGAATTATCCAACCGAGCTATCTCATCCATTTTTTCCTTATCAGCTACCAACTGTTTTCGAAAAGCAAAATACAATACAAACATGCTTACAACAAATATCACAGCCACAATACCTGTTAGTTCTTTAAGAAAAGTCAGAAACGAAAATCCTGCCTTACTGCCGATTATGATATTCGGAGGATCGCCAATCAATGTGGCAGTACCACCGATGTTAGAGGCTAAAATCTCCATTATCAATAGGGGAACTGCATTTATATCAAGTTTTTTAGCGACCAAAAAAGTTATCGGCATAACAAGTATAACCGTTGTAACATTATCCAAAAAAGCCGAAGCTACCGCCGTAAACAAGCCCAATACCCACATTATCGCAACAGGATGTCCCTTTGTTTTTTTCAAAAGAGCGTTGGCTACCCAACTAAATATGCCGCTTTTATTGGCAATATTAACTATTATCATCATGCTAACAAGCAAAAATATTACGTTAAAATCGACAAAATTTATGAAATAATGACTATTTTCAGAATCCACACCCGGAGTTTGCGAGACCAACCCCAAAAAGATCGTAACGGTTGCGCCCAAAAGTGCAATTGTAACCTTTGATATCTTCTCCCACGCAATAAATACATACGCCAAAATCAATATTAAAGAAGATATAAGAAGTTGATGCCCGTTTACATAATTAAAAATAATATCCATCATTCCATCCGATTACTTTGTACAAAAGGATTTTACATTGAACAGTGTCATCTGTAAATGCCACAACTTATCTGCGTATTTGTTCTTCAACCAAAACGGTACAAGCTGGGAATTCTGTATCTTGTCGATCTTCACAATTAGGGTCAGCCGTTGCATTATGAACCATTTGAGTAATTTCGGTATTGGACATTGTAATAGGATCCGCCCAGCTCAACGGTTCCAGCTTATAAGATTTATTGTTAAATGCACCTACCTTGGCACCATAAAAACTCATAATTTGTGAATCACGTGTAACGTCGGGATCCGAATTTGTTATTCTTGCGGTCAAATAGCGAATATCATAAGTAGGATATCCCAAAGGCACAACAATACCGTTATTTGCGATCATAAACGGAACAATATCAGCTGGTGCCTCTTTTTTCCATATTGCAGTATTAGGAGCCCGATCACCTGTCAAATCAACCCAAATTATACTGTTACCATCGGCATCCATCTCCGACATAAAATAATACATCCCGTTTGAAGCCGTGAAAGTCGCCATCTCTTTGAGTTCAGCTCCGGTCTTATCTTTGAATTGTTGTTCCGAATTTGCCTGTACAACTTTTGAACAAGCCGCTACACCGGAGATGTTGATATAGCCTTCTTCATTTGATATAAGTTTTTCACACAACTCCGCCTGAGTGCCTGGAAAAGATCTTAACTCATTTTCAGCAGGTTCACCACTACCTGCCGCATCTGCTTCTTCCACCAATTTATTATTATAATCTTCAACATCAGCCTGAATATTGTAAGCAGCAGTAGAGAGCGTTCGATATGCATTATAGTACAATTTTTTCAAAACAAGCTTATCGGAATTAGGTCTTAAAGTTGTAATAAAGAGCAATGCAGCTATCGCAACAATTAGCATGACTATTATAATTTCAGGCAAAGAAAATGCCATTGTTCTCAATCTGTTTTTCATCCAAGCTCTCCTTTCAAAGCTTCTACATATTCATCGTATGATTCCAACTCAATTATATCATCTTGCAAATTAAGCGAAAACCGATCTACACCCAGTACGGTTTTATTTTCTTTAACAGCATACACAGGGATTTTATTATCTATCGCATCAAAAACCAGAGAAGTCCCCAGCGAGTTGTACGGCATAACAATTGAGTGTAAATTTTTATAATTCAATCCCTCAGAAGGTTTCACAATCAAAGGTGCATTTTTAAGCCCCAAAAGGAGGCACGGCAAAAACGTAGGCGTAATATACTCTGCACTAACCTTCGGATCGACGATTTTTTCAGATATTGACACATCCGCAAAAGCAGGTGCGTGTACACACGGACAAAAAAGATTTTTGCTCATATAATGGGAAATTACCGCCTCAACCCCGCCGACAATATCAACCCCACAGCCGTTTTCGTAATCATCCTCAGGCGGTTCATCAAAAAAGCACACCACCGCAATAGCCTGAGCTCCTTTATTTTGCAATTTTCGTCCGGCATCAAGTAAAGTATCAGGATTACAAACTGAGCCTGAAGAAATTCCGGAATCATTCATCGAAAATTCAACACCAACTTCCTCTTCCGTAATCTCATACCCCAAAATATCAATACCATATACTGTTTTAACAGCGTTTAGAGTATTAATATGGATATTTAAAACGTTATCCGGAATTGATTTGTCGAATATTATGCCAATTTTATTATTTTTCGAAGGCAATAAACCGATATCGCCTTTCACAAAATCGTTCATAGCCGAACCCTCAACATATAGCATATCATCGTTAATACCTGAGAACACGGCGGCATTAACGATGTTAGGATTCACGACCAAAGGCAGCAGCTTTGAAATTTTTTGTGCAACCGAACTTGCATCACCGGCATACCCGCCGATTGATGCACCAATACCGGTAGGAATAGCCATTAATCCAATTTTTACATCTGGGTTGATTCGCCAGGATTCAATATCAAACATCTTTTTCCTAATTTTTCTACCTTGTCCTTAAAGTCCAACACATCAACTTCGATACCCGAAAAAGTATTGTAATGCATCGGAATAACTGTTGCAGCACCAAGCCAATCCGCTGCAACAACCGCATCATCTGGATCCATCGTGTATAAAGAACCTATCGGCAAAATTGCCACATCAGGTTTGTACACTTCTTTGACAACCTTCATCTCAGAATGCAAACAAGTATCACCTGCGTGGTATATTTTTAAATCACCTACACTAATCAAAGCTGCAGCAGGCATACCGGAATATTTTCCGCCCATCACCGAACTACTGTGAAAAGCAGGTAAAAGCTTTACACTTGCCCCATTCAATTTTATACTTCCCCCGAGATTGACCGCATTAACTTTAGCACCCTGATTTGCGCAAAAATCAGCAAGCTCAAATGTCGCAGTGATCTTACAACCAATCTTTACAGATAAAGGTATTGCATCACCCAAATGATCACTATGCCCGTGAGTTAAAACTATGTCCTTTATATGTGACGGGTTTATTTTAGAGACCGCCTTGGGATTTTGTGATATAAAAGGATCGATCAATATTCCGGCACTTTCATTTTCTATGAAAAAACAACTGTGACCAATAAAGTGAATTAAAACAGACATAATTAAATTCTCCAGATAATATACCGAATCATTATAACAAACAACGCACCAATAATTAAGCATTATCGGCAAAAATCATCCATATACATTGTTTTCAAATAGATTCATAATGGTGTATAATTGGAATATGGTTGAATTTGTTCTGTTCGGGATGTTTTCAACATACAGGGTATACGATGGAAAAAATTCTTGTTGAAGATTTAATACAATACAAAATGCTTCCCTTTGATCTGTACAACGATAGGGGGATAAAGCTAATTAGCGCGGGCGAAATTCTGACCTCCGGCAAACTTTTACGAGTAAGCCAGTATGACGTACTGTACAAAGAAAACCCGAAACCCACCAAGAAAGTCCCGCAAAAAAAAGAGACGCAAAACCTACCCTCAGAAACAGCTCAGGATACATCCGAAACCGGACTTCACAAAGAGACAACAAAACTTGATATAGATGAAGATATTCATATACCTGAAATTGTCACCCCGATATTAGACGAGGAAGGCAATATTATTACACCTGACACAGCACAACCAGAGAACAAACAGGAGCAAAAAACTGAAGAAGATGACGAAGAAACTGACGACGTATTGGATCTTTTAAGACGAGATGACGTTGTTAATAATACGTCCAAACTCCCCCCTGAATCACAAGTTTCAATGAAAACCCACTACGTCAGTTCAATGTCTTCACTAAAAGAAAAACATAACAAAGAAGCCATCGAAAAAATCAATGAAATGAAATCGAAAATCCTCACCGAAGTAGGAACAATAATTGATGAAGTAAAATTCTGCTCCCAACTTAAACTTCTGGGCGACTATTACAACTGCCATGCGCTAAACACTGCAATACTTGCAACAGCACTGGGATATAAGCTGGAATTTGACTCCGAAAAAATTGAAAATTTAACCCAAAGTGCACTACTGCACGATATTGGTATGACAAAATTCCCTCCGGAACTTTTGAATAAAACAAAATTATCTAATAAAGAATGTAAACTACTTGAAAAACATACTATTATCGGTTTTAAAATTCTAAAAGACGAAATGAAAATGCCTGAGGAGATTTGTCTGGTTGCACTTGAGCATCACGAAAACAATGACGGCTCCGGTTATCCTTATGGGATTTCAGGTGATCAAATAAGCGAAATGAGCAGGATTGTCGGACTTTGCAGCCTATTTGACGATCTCACATCGAACAAAACCAAATACAAGATTAAAAATACAAAAGATGCACTCAGAGCCATGCTGGAATTCGGTTCACACAGGTTCCCGCCTGAACTTTTGTATAAATTTGTCAATATGTTCAAATACAATGACCTAAATACATTCGATGATATGGTGAGATAATGAAAGTAACTGTTGTGGGCGGCGGATTAGCCGGATGTGAAGCAGCATTACAGCTTGCGAAAAGAGGACTTGAGGTTGATCTTTACGAAATGAGACCTCAAAAAATGACCGGTGCTCACACCGGTGAGCAGCTTGCAGAGTTCGTTTGCAGCAACAGTCTCGGCTCTTATGACACAGGGGTTGCCAGCGGATTATTAAAAAAAGAAATGCAGATTCTTGGCTCTTATCTTATAGAAATTGCTTTTCAAAATAAAGTTCCGGCAGGTGCCGCACTCGCTATAGACAGAAATGCGTTTAGCAGTGAGGTTTCTCAACTTATCTTTAAAAATCCAAAAATAAATCTGATAAGAAAAGAGCTTACCCAAATCCCTGAAGGTCCCGCAATCATCGCTTCCGGTCCGCTAACATCCGAGCTTTTTGCAAACAGTATAAAAGAATTTGCCGGTGAAGAACACTTGCACTTTTTCGATGCAATTGCACCGATCGTAGAAAAAGACTCAATCGATTTTTCAAAAGCTTTTTACGCAAGCCGCTATGACAAAGGTGAAGCATCTTACATCAATTGCCCAATGAATAAAGAAGAATACGAAAACTTCTATAACATACTGATAAATGCACCGAGAATCGAACTTAAAGATTTTGAAAAAAAAGCAAAGTTTTTTGAATCCTGCTTACCGGTTGAAGTTCTTGCCTCAAGAGGTGTAGATACATTAAGATATGGCCCGCTAAAACCGGTTGGACTTGTTGACAAACGAACCGGCACTGTAAATTATGCGGTTGTTCAACTCCGACAAGACAATCTGTCCGCCTCTTTATACAATCTGGTCGGATTCCAGACAAATTTAAAATGGGGAGCGCAAAAAGAACTTATCCACTCAATACCGGGACTTGAAAACGCAAATATCATCCGCTACGGAGTTATGCACAGAAACACTTTTGTTAACAGTCCCAAGCTTCTAAACAAATTTTTGCAATGCAAAAAAAGGAATGACCTCTTTTTTGCAGGACAAATCACAGGAACCGAAGGCTATACAGAATCCATTGCAACAGGAATGTACGCAGGTATCAATCTTGCAAATTATCTTAACGGCGAAAAGTTCTTAGATCTATCAGACGTAACAATGCTTGGTGCGCTCACGACTTATATTTCATTTGAAGGGCATAAACATTTTCAACCCGTAAATTCCAACTGGGGGATTTTAGCCGAAATTGATATCGACAGAAAAACCAGAAAAAACAAAAAATTGAAAAACGAAATCCTTGCAAACAGATCCATTTCATATCTGAACGGCTTGCTACTACAATAAAATCCCTGCAATACATGCCGAAAGATAAGACGCCAACGTTCCGCAAAACAGAGCCTTGATACCTAATTTTGCAAGATCCTTTCTTCTATTCGGTGCCAACTCACCAATACCGCCAATTTGAATTGCAATAGAACCCAGATTTGCGAATCCGCACAGTGCAAAACTTGCAATCATAATACTTTTTTCGCACAAAACATCTTTCATTGCTGCCAAATCTAAATACGCAATAAACTCGTTAAACACAAGCTTTGTACCCATTAATGACCCAACCGCACCGGCATCTTTAAGCGGTACGCCCATGGGGATTGAAAATAAAGAGAATATTGCTCCCAAGATCTCCTTCATTGATAAATGCTGCAAATCTATACCGATAAATGCCAGATTGAGATGCAAAACATTTGCCATAAATAAGCCAAGATTGCCCAAAATCCAATCAATCATTGAGATTAATGCAATAAGCGCAATCAGCATCGCAATCACGTTGATCGAAACTTTCATACCGTCGCTTGCACCGTGCGCAATTGCATCGATCAGATTAACGTGATTTTTCTTTATTTCGACCTTCACCTCATTTTTAGTTTGTGACTCTTCCGTCTCGGGATAGACAATTTTTGAAATTACAAGTGCCCCAGGTGCCGCCATTATCGACGCTGCCAAAAGATACTCAGCAGGAATCCCCATACCGATATACATTGCCATAACCCCACCGGCTATACAAGCCATGCTTCCTGTCATTGACGCAAGAAGCTCGGACATTGTCATTCCAGATAAGTATGGCTTAATCATAATTTGTGCCTCTACCTGTCCGACAAACGCACTCGCAATATTAGACAATGATTCCGCCCCTGAAACATTCATTATTCGATACATTATTTTTGCAAAAAATGCTACAACTCTTTGCATTACACCGTAGTAATATAAAATATTTACCAGTATCAATATAAATATTATTGTGGGTATAAGCTTGAGTGCAAAAATAAATCCGGCTCCACTTCCAAACAACTCCTCCATCTTTGCAGGCGAATTTGTCAAAACACCAAAAACAAAATCACCGCCCATATTAGAAAAATCGAGAATCTTTTGGATAAATAAACCTATTGCGTGAAAAATTTGTTTGCCTATAGGAACTTTCAATATGAATACCGCCAATAACACCTGCAATATTAAACCGGGGATAATCGTTTTCAATGAAATTGCCTTCCTGTTATTCGAAAAAGCAAACGCCACTCCGAGTATTAATATTATCCCTATTAAACCAACAAATCTATCCATTGCACTTCCTTAAAATCTATTACATGTAAATTGTACTCAAAGCAATACCAAAATACTAAATATTTTTTAACTATATTTTATATTTGTAACAAACTTAAAAAAATTTACATAAAAACGCAATTTTTTTGCACCAATGTTGTTTACTAATAAGTGAAGGTAGAAATATGCAAAATGTAAGTGTGAATCCGAATATGAAATTTACACCGCCCGAGCGTGTGGTAGTTTCGCCACCGCAAAGGATTTATAAATACTCGTTGTATGATGAGCTTAAGCTCGGTGAAAACAAATACAACGAGATTAAAGCTGCACTTTCTCAACCCACTAAAACAACTAAACAACTCAAAAAAGAAAATACCATATCCAATATATGTAAAATACTTTTTTTGACAGGTATTGGCATTATTGGATATAAAAACAGACACCGGATTATGGAACAACTCAAAAAAATACCCTATTTAAACGGCAAAAAATAACTTCCTTTCATTCATAATTAACTTATGAATACAGGAAAAAATCTATACCGGTACCTTAGACAAACGAATAAACGAACTATGCAAAAGGACAGGTTTACAAATAATAATATAAAACTGGACGACGGAGTCGAATTTAGCGACTTCAAAATTGACTTGTCCACCGATACTGTTTTTACTAAAAATCCTATCAATGCCAATATTGAACCGGAAGAAAAAATAATTAAAAAAGGTTGGTTTGACAAAATTTATGAACAGTTTGAAAGTTTTATTGACAAAACTTCTGCAAATTCGAACTTTGCTAAACGAATTAAAGTTGTTCTCAAATTCTTTAAGATTAAAGACACGCTGGGACGTTTGAATAAAATTAACGAATCTGTAGACGAGCTTGTTAGCCTCAAAGTCCCGTTCGGAGAACAAAATAAAAGGTATGAAATCCTTGCAAACAGGTTAATTAGAGCAAACCACCTTCATACGCAAATTCAAAAAGAATTATCATAAGAAAGCGGCAAATCCGAAGGATTTGCCGCTTCTCAAAACAAGTTATTTGCCCTAACCGCTCAATCTAAACGGATGAGAACGAAATATTTTATTCATATTTTTTGTACAACAATGAGGCATTATGCCCGCCAAACCCGAATGAATTTGTAAGTGCATACTTAACATTGGCCTTAACAGCCTTATGCGGCACATAATCCAAATTTGCAACATGCTCATCTTGATTGTCAAGATTAATAGTCGGTGGAATTATACCGTTGTTGATTGCATCAATACAAACAATCGATTCAGCAGCCCCCGTTGCACCAAGCATATGACCGTGCATAGACTTAGTAGAGCTTACTTTCAATTTTTTATTGGTATCCAGATCGCCGAACACACGTGCATGTGCTTGAGATTCTGCCACATCACCCAGACCTGTACTTGTACCGTGAGCGTTTACATAATCGACATCTTCGGGCTTAACGCCTGCATCTTTCAGCGCCAATTCCATAGCTTTTGCCGCACCGGCACCATCGGGTGCAGGAGCAACAATATCGTAAGCATCAGCAGATTGACCGTAACCTACTATTTCTGCATAAATCTTTGCGCCACGCGCCTTAGCGTGTTCTAATTCTTCAAGCACCAATATAGCAGCGCCCTCTGACATTATAAAACCGTCTCTGTCCTTATCATAAGGCCTTGAAGCTTTCTGCGGTTCATCATTATGTTTTGACAGAGTTCTGGCACTGGTGAATGCACCTATACCAAGCCTTGTGATAACAGCCTCAGCACCACCGGCAACTATTACATCGGCATCATCCCACTGTATTGAGCGGAATGCATCACCGATTGAATGTGCAGATGTGGCACAAGCTGTAACAATAGCCTTATTTACACCTTTTGCACCGTGTTTTATTGAAATCCTGCCGGCTCCCATATCTGCAATAATCATAGGTACCGTAAATGGGCTGCATTTTGTAGGTCCTCTGTCAATGATTATATGATGTTGTTTTTCGAAAGTATCAAAACCGCCTGCAGCAGAACCGACTACGACACCATATCTGTACGGATCAACATTTTCACCGGCAACAATACCGGAATCAGCTATTGCTTCATCCGCTGCTATTACGGCAAACTGAGTATATCTGTCCATTCTCTTTGCATCTTTAGAATCCATATACTCACTTGGCTCAAAATTCTTAACTTCTCCGGCTATATGAACTGTATGTCCATCCAGAGTAATATTTTCAATAGTAGATATTCCGCTCTTGCCTTCCACAAGACTTTTCCAAAATATATCCTTACCGATTCCGAACGGTGATACAACTCCCATACCGGTTACTACTACTCTTCTTTTGCTCATATCAATACTCTACCTTTTCATCTGCGATAAAAAATTGCGAGGAGTGCCAAACGTAAAAGTAAGCCATGCTCCCCGCAAAAATTCTTTTATTCCCTTTTTCAAGGGGCCTAAGCCATAACTATGAATGAGATTCTATATAGTTAACAGCGTCTTGAACTGTTGCGATTTTTTCAGCTTCTTCGTCTGGAATTTCGCATCCGAATTCTTCTTCGAAAGCCATTACCAATTCAACTGTATCCAATGAATCTGCACCGAGATCCCCTGTGAAACTAGCTTCAGGAGTAACCAATGCTTCATCAACACTCAGCTGCTCTACAACTACTTTTTTAACTCTGTCCAGAACTGTACTCATTTTTTTGTTTCCTCATATTAAATTAACTACGTATTTTTTCAACTTTAATTATACTAGCTCAATAAAATTATGCAAACAATTTAATAATTTTATTGTTATATAGCAGGGCTTCGCAAGATTTTAAACAACCAGACCGCCGTCGACGCCCAATACCTGACCGGTCACATACAGACCGTCTACTGCCAAAAATTTAACTGCCTTTGCGATATCTTCAGGCTGTCCCAACTTTTTCATCGGAATATGCTCTGCAATCTTTTCTGTATCCAGATCCTTTGTCATATCCGTTTGTATAAAACCGGGAGCTATTGCGTTTACACGAATATTTCTTGAGCCCAATTCTTTAGCCAGCGACTTGGTAAATCCTATCAATCCTGCCTTTGCCGCAGAATAATTTGCCTGTCCGGCATTGCCCATTACACCTACAATACTGGACATATTGATAATCGCGCCCTCTCTTTGTTTCATCATTATCTTTGATACGGGATTGGACATGTAAAATGCGCTGTTCAAATTCGTATTTATAACAGCATTCCAATTTTCTGCACTCATCCTGATGAACAAACCGTCTCTGGTAATACCTGCATTATTCACCAATACATCAATTCTTCCAAATTCTTCATGTATTTTTGCAACATTTTCCAAACAGGCTTCCTCTGATGCAACATCAAACTTATACGCTTTTGCATTAACACCAAGTGCTTTTATTTCGTTCACTGTCTTGTTTGCAGCTTCATCATTGCCTGCATACGTAACAGCAACATCATATCCGGACTTTGCCAACTCAATTGCACAAGCCTTGCCTATACCTCTTGACGCACCGGTTACTATTGCAACTTTCTTTTCTGACATATCTGACTCCTTATTTTAACCCAATTATCGTCTTGTGCCTCTATGCTATTGAATAAGCATTTATATTTTCAATCGTTTGCGTTAATGACTCTTCATCAAAAATATTATAAACATTCAATGACGCATCAATCTTTTTGCACAAACCGGCAAGCACCTTACCGGGACCTATTTCAACAATTGTATCCACTCCTGCTGCAACCATTTTTTCTACAGTTTGTGTCCACAAAACCGAAGAATAAATTTGAGCAGTCATTTTTGCTTTGAATCTTATTGCTGAGGTAGTAGCTTCTGCGTCCACATTTGTGTATACAGGAATAGTCGCATCCTTAATATCACAATCATCCAAAATCTCAGAAAATTTTACACTGGCCTCTTCCATTAATCTTGAGTGAAAACCACCTGACACCGGCAGAGGAATTACTCTTTTTGCTCCCGCCGCTTTCAACGCTTCATTAGCCTTAGCAACCGCATCTGCCTCACCTGTTATAACAATTTGAGCGGGAGAATTGTAATTCGCAACCGATACAATTCCGTCAATTTTATCAAGAATATCAACAATATCTTCCTTGCTCATTCCTATTACAGCAGTCATCGAACCTTTCGTATTAAGAGCTGCATTGTTCATCTCAAAAGCACGTTTATCAATAAGTTTCATTGCAGTGGCAAAATCAATTGCTCCCGATGCATAATACGCACCATACTCGCCCAAGGAATGACCCGCAACAAAGTCCGGCGTAATATCACATTTTTCTCTCAACGCCTCCAATGCTGCGAGCGATGTCACAAGGATTGCAGGTTGTGTGTTAATCGTCTGCTTCAATTCTTCTTCAGGTCCCTCAAAACATATCTTCGAAATCTTTCGACCCAATACCTCATCTGCCTTATCAAAAATATCTTTTGCCCGTAATGAAGTTTCGTACAAAGATTTTCCCATTCCTACGGATTGTGAACCTTGACCGGGGAATACAAACGCAATTTTTCCCATATTATATCTCCTTAAAATTACTTATCTTTATAATTATTCACTCTTACTACCGGATTTTTGTATTTTATATGACTCTTGCAAGATGGCTCACAGAAAACAACAACCTCAGTTATATTCTCTATGCAATCCCTTCTCTGAGCCTTACAATAACCGTACCCCAGGTAAGTCCGGCACCAAAACCACTTAATATTGCCTTACAAGGAAGCTTTATTTTTCCTTCTTCTATACCTTCCGCCATTGCAAGCGGAATTGATGCAGCTGATGTATTGCCATATTTTTGCAGATTTACTATTATCTTTTCGTCGCTATAATTCAACCTCGAAGCCATTGCCTCAATAATTCTGTAATTTGCCTGATGCGGTATCAAATAATCCACATCATCCGGCGTCAATCCGGCCTTTTCCAAACAATTGCTAATCGACTCCGGCATTGTTGTGACGACAAACTTGTATACTTCTCTGCCTTGCATAACAATTTTTTGTTTTTGCGGCTCACAAGGCTCAACCAACGGGCAATTTTCACCATTCATCGGCATTTTTATAAAATCACCGTCTTTACCGTTTGAATGCATGTCCATTGCGATTATGTCATCAACACCATCAACCGATTCTTTCATCACCATTGCACCGGCGCCATCACCGAACAATACACAACTTGTTCTGTCATACCAGTCAATATACTTAGAATTAGCATCAGTCGCAACGAGCAAGATATTTTTGTATATACCTGATGAGATGAAGGACTTTGCTATATTCATTGCATATATCATGCCGGTACAAGCAGCGGTAATATCAAATGCAGCGGCATTGTCCGCACCTATCGCAGCCTGTATCTCACAAGCCGTAGAAGGATAAGGATGTGCAGGCACTGATGCTGCAGCTATGATTAAATCTATATCCATAGGATCCATTTTTGCTTTTTGCAAAGCATTTTGTGCAGCCTTCACTCCCAGAGTAACCGCGTTTTCTTCACCGGATACAACACGACGCTCTTTTATTCCGGTTCTGGTCGTAATCCACTCGTCACTTGTATCAACGAGTTTCGTCAAATCCTCGTTTGTAATAACTGTTTCCGGCACCCCGTAGCCTACACCTGCTATCATTACAGGAATTAAATTTAATGACATACAATCTATCCTTCGTAAAATTCTGATATTTTCTTGTTAACTTCCGATTCAACGGCCTCTTTAGCAACTCTTACCGCATTTTTTATTGCATAAGCCTTGCTTCTTCCGTGAGATATGACCGTAATCCCTTTTACACCGAGAAGAAGAGCTCCGCCAAATTCTTCATAGTTAATTCTTTTGTATATTCTTTTCATTGCAGGCTTAGCCAAAAGCCCTATTAGCATTGAAATAAAATCTTTTTTAAATTCCTGTTTAATCATCTGAAACAGCATAGTGGATGAACCTTCTATTGCTTTTAGAGCAACATTTCCAACAAATCCATCGCAAACTACCACGTCACAATTTCCGGAGAACAATTCTTTACCCTCAATATTACCGATGAAATTCAATTCGTCCTGATTTTCTTCAAAAAGCTTATAAGTAGCTTGAGCAAGTTCATTACCCTTGCCGGCTTCTTCACCGATGTTCAAAATTCCGATTCTGGGGTTTTGATTACCGAACACACCCCTTGAAAATGCTTCACCCATTACGGCGAACTGATAGAGCATGTCCGGAGTGCAATTGCTGTTTGCACCAGAATCTATTAATATAACAGGATTCTTCATTGTAGGTAGCGTCGTAGCTATTGCAGGTCTTTCGATTCCGGGCAATCTGCCCAATCCAAAAAGGCTTGCTGCCATTGCTGCTCCTGTTGAGCCTGCGGCAACTACTGCCTGCGAACTACCCGTTGCAACTGCGCTCACCGCCAACACGATTGACGATTTCTTTTTTTTACGAATAGCCTGACCGGGAGCTTCGCCCATTTCTATGACTTCTTCTGCATGAGTAACTTTTATGTCTAGCTTATCAACATCCACCCTTATTCTTCGGTATGGAACATTCGGACTTGTGCAACGTATTCCGTTTCGTTTTATTTTCTCAAGCTCAGCCTCTATCTGATCTTGTTTACCAACCAGTTCGATTCCTACATTGTACTCAGAAGCAGCCCAAACTGCACCAGCCACAATCTCTTGAGGTGCGTGGTCTCCTCCCATCGCGTCAATCGCTATCCTCGTCATACTTCTCGGTTCTTTCCTTTATCTACTGCTATTCAGTATTATTCAGCTTTATCTTCTGTTGTTGCTTCAGGTTTCACTTCAGGTTCTTCTGTTTGTGCTTCTTCTGCTTTAACTTCTTCAACCTTTACTTCTTCAACCTTGGATTCTTCTGTTTTAGCTGCTTTTTTTGTTCTCTTAGCAGGTGCTTTTTTCGTTTTCTTTTCTTCTACTTCTTCTTGGAATCCTTCAGCCTTTCTGCTTACAACTTTGCCTTTATACTGACCGCATTCTGTGCAAACTGTATGTGTCAACACTAACGCGCCACAATTTTTGCAAGTTGTTGTTTCAGGAACTGTTGCTTTCCAGTTTGATCTTCTATGTCCTTGTGCTGATGCACCTGTTCGTTTCTTTGGTACTGCCATTGTTATTTTACCTCATTTATCTTCATATTCTTAAAAACTTCTAGACGGGGGTCGATTGATTCTTTTTTCATATATTTTTCAAGTTCGACACTCCCTTTACAATTTATATCACAAACAGACGGATTTGGAATATTTAATATTAAGGTTTGATAAATTAGATCATCAACATCGATTTCCGATTCGCCGTTTAGATCTGTTACAAAATCTCCATCTTTTAATTCCACTTCGTGAGAATGCTTGTCATTAAAGGTTCCCAGAACATATGTCTCATCAAATTCCGTCTCTATTTTTTCTGTAAATTCTTTCAAACATCTATCACATGTCAGCTTAACATTTGCAACAATTTTGCCTTTTGCATTTATACATGCTCCATAGGATGAGAAAACGATCTGCGCACTCACTGGAGAATCTGTGTTCACACCTTTCACACATTCTTCATAATTTAGCTGCAATGTATTATTTTTTGCATTTTTTATCTCTTCGACAGAAATTTTCATAATCCATTCTCAAGTACCTGACTCAAACAAAAGAATCATTTTACCATTTGCTCATCCGTTTACAAATGAAAGACGACTAATAATTATAATATTTGAGACATTGTACTTTGTAAAGACCTTGTATTATGAAGGCTTAATTGGAGACATAATAGCGTCGAATTTTTCTTTAAAAAACTCTACGTTAATATTCAATTTTTCGCCCAATTCAAGCAAAAGTAGTATAAATTTTCTATCGTAATCATCCTTAATATCGTCAGGATGTTCCGCAAATTCATCTACCAAATCTTTTACTTTAACGAAATAAGTATTTTGGGATTCTGATATATCAACGTTCAACTCCAACAGCTCTACGCATTTAAACAGATCCAATATAATCTCAATGCGGTGAATTTCAGGATTTTTTGCCAACTCAAATACTGCCTTATTAATCTTTTGTGAAAAGATGTTATTGGCAATCTTTTTGTCCAATTTAATACCGATTGTTTTTGCTTCTTCATTTATGTCGATAGCGGCTTGTATATCATGCGGCAGCAGATATTTTTCAAAGTTGTTCATCAAAAGATTGAACTCTCTGCTCAGCGTGTATGCCGTTGCAATCTTAAACTCATTCGGCGCTTCAAGTCCAAGGCTCTTAAAGTGGTAGATTGAACCTTTTCCTTCTTCATAAATTTCTTTATACAGGTTAGTAAATTTGTTCGTTTTATTTTGCAATAGCAAATTCAATATCTTTCTGCGTTCTTCTATAAAGATATTCTTCAGCGTATAATATTCCTTGCCGAAATTTTCATCCAGCGCACGTATTATCTCCGTCAGCGGGTAATTCACAAACGTATTCATCAATTCTTTTTGAATATCCGCATATTCAGTCGAGTCGGTATATTCTTTTATTGAGCAGTGAAAATCTTCACCTGAGAATTTCAACAACGCATACATCATGTCGAATTTCTCGAGTGTTATTTTAGACTGAACCTCAATACGACCGACCGAAAGTGTATTTTTCCCGCTTGACTCAATTTTGTTATGAATTCTTTTTATATTATAAGAATAGAATGTCGTCTCATCTCCAAAATCTTCGTATAATGCAGATATTGCATACAGACTTACTATTTGTTTAATCGTTACAACAGCAGGTTTGACAAATTTTTCATAAATTTCTTTGCCAGTGCCAAATTCTTTAATATTACTTTTAGCTTTGTCAAGAATTTCAAGGAACTTCGTCTCATAATCAGCAGACGTAAAATCCCCCGCAAGCTGCATTGCTCGGGCAGCATATTTCATAATCTGTGTTGTTTCAATTCCCGATATATCTGCGAAAAACCAACCGCAGCTGGTATACATCAACATTGCCTGACGTTGTATCTCAAGAAGCTTCATCGCAGCAACCTTGCCCTCTGCTGCAACCTCTTCTTTCAACACATTTTTCAAAAACTGTTTTACGTTAAGCTCCGAACGATCGAGAATAACCTCGATATATTCATTTCGTACATCCCAAGGGTTTTTGTTGAAATATTTATACCCTTCTGATTCAAACAATTTTGCAAGCTCATCTCGCAAGTAATCCAATGCCTCACGCAAAGGTTTACGCCACTTTTGATTCCAACCCTGTTGACCGCCGGTTGAGCACCCGCAATCATCCTTCCATCTGCCGACACCGTGAAAACAGCTCCACGATGATGCTTGTTTTATGTCTGCTTCTTGTGTAACCCCGAATTTCTCAAGATATTCACCGTAATTGGTTATCGTAAACCCTTCATCTTTAGCTTTTACCCGCAAAACATATGACAGCGCCATATCTCCAAATTTCGTATGGTGACCGTAACTTTCACCATCTGTTGCTATGTTAACTATTTGCGGATAATCACGTAACTCCGATACACCTTCTCTCAAACGTTTTGCAAATATATTCCCATCTCGCAAAATATTATCAAACGCCACAGAACGAGAGATTGCACCGTCATAAAAGTACAAATCCACATATTTTTTCGGATTTGATTTTATAAAATACCTATACGGTCTTGCAGGATCAATGTTTCCCCAGCTAACATCCTGCCATTCTTTTGTACCTATTTTTCGGCATTTTAAAGCCTGAAACGGAGAAAGTATTGTAAATTTTATTCCGTTATCCGCCAGCACTTCCAAAGTTTCATCATCTACGGCTGTTTCTGCAAGCCACATTCCCTCCGGTGCTCTGCCAAACCGATATTTAAAATCACGAATGCCCCATTTTACCTGCGTTTCTTTGTCTCTTTGATTCGCCAATGGCATTATTATGTGGTTATAAACCTGTGCAATTGCATTCCCGTGACCGGAGAATTTATCCATACTGACCACATCAGCCTTGATTATACGTTCATATGTCAACGGCGCATACTGTTCCATCCATGACATCAATGTCGGTCCGAAATTGAAACTCATCAACGAATAATTATCTACTACATCTAATACCCGATTCTTGTTATCGACTATTCTCGATGCGGAATTCGGATTGTAACATTCCAAGTTTATTCTCTCGTTCCAATCGTGAAACGGCAGGGCACTATCCTGCTGTTCTATCGCCTCCAACCAGGGATTCTCTCTCGGTGGTTGATAAAAGTGTCCATGGATTGTCAAAAAATTTTGCGGCTTATTCTTTTCTTTTTTTTCCTTTACGTTACTTACGGCAACAGCCGGCTCTTTTTCGTATTCCGCCATTATAAATCCTCTCAGAAAACAATATTACTCTGCTTTTTTGTCGTCTTTATTTTTTTTGGTTACTATTATTAACTTGTCCACATCTACCCAAGGATCACCCAATGCGGTAGAAAATACTTTCCCGTATATGTCAACTATATCTCCGGATTCAAGATCAATAAACTTCTCCGCATCTGTCCTCTTTATAAAAATTTTCATCTCCGAAAGCGGGATTGTATGATCTTTTACGTCATCTCTTTTTATTAAAAATGAAATATATTTTTGACTATCCCTTTTTGCGGGCGGATAGTCCAAACCTAACGTGGCAAACTTATCAAATGTTGCATGCATTTTTATTTTTTTATTCAAATACTGTGCAGGGTTAGCCACAACATTCAACGGTTGCGCCGATGCATAGCTTGACTTGTCTATAACTATTTCTTTTTCTGCCGGCTGGGCTTTTGTTTCTGTTACTTGTGTTTTTTGTGCCGGTGCTGCATTCTTTTGTGCCGGCGTATCAGCTATTGCAAATGTCGTACCCAACGCCAGCATACCTGACAATATTATTATATATAGCCTGTTATTTTTCTTCATTTAACTCTTTCCTCTATTTTACACTCTAACATTTTAGCATATATTGAAAAAAAGGTAATAATTAGTTTGCCCTATCTTTTTCTCCTAATTTCATACACAAAGATAATGCCAGAATAAACAACGGATAAATTTGAAGTATAATTCGTTCAACAGAATTGCGCAAAATCCAATCCATATCGTGCGGTGACAAGAGATAAACCGTAAAATACCCCAAACTCATTATCACCACCAACAACCATAAAAATACTGTCTGCAATTTATACTTCACACTCACTCCCGAAATAAAAAGTAACAAATACGTAAATGCTATATAAAAATTAAGAAACACAGACTTTAGAAAATGTTTAACTATGATTAAATAATATTTTACCTGCCATATATGTTTATAAGTCTTGAGCAAAACCAACCCCGAGAACAAATCGTTCGGTGCCTTTGCCGTAATTTTCATTATTGCCAATATTACCGAAGGTATTATAATACCGGCAACCGCAACGAGCATTTTTTTATATTCTTTCAGATAAATCAAGATTAAGAACGAGATCACCAGAAAGACCAAAAAATACATCATACCCTCATTTTTGACCCAAGCGCTCAATCCTGCAAACATTATTGCAAAAAATAAATACGCATTTTTTCTTGACTCGATAAAAAACATCATCGCAACCGCCGATGAAAGAATAAATAATCCCAAAGGTATATCCGCCGCCTGCGATGCCCCATTCGTAATAAAAGGAATAGTCACAGCCAACACTGAACATACCACATCGGCAAGCGTCTTAGACTTGTATTTTTTAATCGCAAAGTACAGCAAAAAGACCGTTGAAAAAGTAAATATCAATCCCAAAATTAAATTCAAATCAGTGCTGTCAATTCCCGCATATTTCCAAATTCTTGCAGTTGTGCAGGGTAAAAACAGCGGATAATCGTTGTGCATCATAAAATGCGGCAGCTTAAAAACATTGCGCCAAGACTCCGTATACTGATACAAAAACTCCGCTTTTATATTCCAAATCCTAAAACCATCCCAACTACCCAAGGTATTATTTATAAAATATCGTAAGTAAAAAACCACTCCAACAAGACAAGACCAAAACAACGCTCTTGAAAATTCCGGTACTTTCAATGGTTTTTGTTCATTTTTTAAATAATAATAAACACCGCTCAATATTAATATAACAAACTCAATATTCCTATACACAGAAAAATTATATATATTCAAAAGCATTGAGAAAAAATACAACACTGAACTGAACGACAATCCTAAAACAATCGAAAAAACGACACGAAATGAAAGCTCCGTATTCTTCATCAATGGCGAAATAATGAAAAATCCGATGTAAAATGCAATCAAAATTCCAATAATACCACCCAACATCAACTCTCTCTCCGCTTAAAAATATAAATCATGTTATTTATTTTTTTGTAAATCTCTAATCCGTTATCAATAAGCACATCCTTATGAAAAACCCCGACAACAAATTTTGATTCCGTATCGTTTTTCAATATTGCAGGCACAACAGCATATTGCACCATATAAAAATCCTTTATCGGTTCCACCAGATCAAAAACCTTCACCGGCGGAGTATCCGATAAAAACCCAACAGCTGATTCATCTTTTATATTTTCAATATTGGATTTTAATAGTTGCGTTGTCGATGCAAATGTACTTTTCGAACGAAAATCATCAAATAAAAATGTATACGGCACCTGAATTATCCACAACAAATACTGCAGATTAAATACTATCAACAGCACATAAACAAGCCTCAGAATATTTTTTTCTTTCATGCTTTCAATCTTTCGATGATTTTATTAATCTGCAACTCCAACTCGAGTATGTCATTGTTGTTTTCAATAATAAAATCGGCAATATTTCTTTTCTCCTCCTGAGAAATTTGAGAATTTATCCTGTCCAAAGCATGCTCAAGACTGTATCCGTTTCGATTCATCAACCGCTGTAAGCGTATTTTTTTGTCAGCACAAACAAGTATAGTCTTATCAAACATCGGCTGTATATCTATCTCAAACAACAACGGCACCGACGCAATTGCTATTTGCGCATCACGATTCCGATCAAAAAACTCCTCTATTCTTTTTATTACTGCAGGATGAATAATATTTTCCAATTCTTCCAGCTTATCTTGATCGGCAAAAACTATTTGACCTATCTTTGCGCGGGACAAGCTTCCGTTATCGTTATAAATATCATCTTGCGAAAAAAGTTTCTTAATTTTTTGTTGAATATCTCTATCTTTCTCAATCAATTCGTGGGTTATATCATCTGCATTAATTACCGGAATACCCTTTTTTTCAAAATAACTTTCAACTATCGATTTGCCCGAAGCAATATTTCCTGTGAGACCAACACTTAACATCTTTACTTTAACTCCCAAATTGTAGTTCCGTCTTTTGTATCTTTAAGCACAATATTAATTTTTGCAAGCCCGTCACGTATCTTATCTGCAACAGCCCAATCTTTTCTCGCCCGAGCTTCATTTCTTGCTTTGATTATCTCTTGCATAATCTCTGATGCTCCGGCATCTTTATTTTCAATAAAATCAAATTCCCCGATTACACTTGATAACTTTTGCTTCAACGTACTTTCATCAATCTCAACCTTTTCAAAATCAAACCCCAAAACCCTTGCTATCACCATCAATGATGAAAGATAACTCACAACAGCTTCACGTTCTCCCTCATCTTTTGACCTGTTAGCTTTCGTCGCAAGCTCGAACATCACCGCCAACGCTTTTGAAGTATTGAAGTCCTCATTCATTGCAGATTTAAACTGTTCTATCTCCTCACTTTTTATATCCTCGATTAAATTTTCTTTTCCGACATAATTCAAAAGTGAATTAACAGTATTTTTCAAGCGTTTAATACCGTTAGAAGCCGCATCCAATGCCTCATCATTAAATTCTACCGGCATCCGATAATGATTTGTTAATATAAAAAATCGAAGCGTATTTGCATCATATTTTTGGAGAATATCGTCTATTGTAATAAAATTGCCCAACGACTTTGACATTTTCTCCTTATTAATCGTAACAAAACCGTTATGCAGCCAATACTTAACGAACCTACACCCGTTAGCACACTCTGATTGCGCAATTTCATTTTCATGGTGAGGAAAAATCAAATCCGCACCACCGGCGTGAATATCTATCTCAGGCGCCAAATGTTTTCTTGCCATTGCAGAACACTCGATATGCCAACCCGGACGGCCTATACCCCAAGGGCTTTTATAACCGTGTTTTTCATCTTTTTTCCATAATGCAAAATCTAAAACATCTTCCTTCTTTGAAGAAGCCTCCACTCTTGCTCCGGCAACAAGATCATCTATCGGCTGTTTGCTTAAATACCCATATTTACTAAATTTTTTTACCCTGAAATAAACATCACCGTCTGACTCATATGCATAACCGTTTTCAATAAGTTTTTTCACGATAGCAATCATCTCACCCAAATTCTTTGTCGCAAACGGCTCTATATCAGGCTTAGAATTATTAAGCTTTTTCATAGATGCGGAGAATATATCATAATATTTCTTCGCAACCTCATCCGGTGTAATCCCCTCCTTCTCAGAACGGGCAAGAATTTTATCATCAACATCAGTAACATTTCGACAATACTTTACATCATAGCCGAGAAACTTTAAATATCTGTATACAACATCCCAGGTTATATAACAACGGGCATGCCCCAAATGAGGATTGTCATACACCGTCGGACCACACACATACATATTGACTTTATTGCCTTCAACCGGCTGAAATTCTTCTATCTTGTCCGAATATGTATTATACAACTTCAACATAATATTTCCTCTGATGCCTTCTAGATTATATCTTGTTATATTACACCAAAAACTCTTTGCAAAAAACCCCGACCGGAGGAGTTAAATTTGACAAGCCAAGAATCAACACTCTACTAAAAAAATTGAAACCTAAATATTCTCAACAATCTTGATCAAAAGATTTTTAAACTCACCCTTGACTCTGTTCGCATTTTCAACAACCTCAACATGAGAAAGCCTGCTGGGATGCACACCGGCAGCAGAGTTTGTAATACAGCTTATGCCCAAAACGTCCATTCCACAATAGTTAGCCACCAATGCCTCCGGAACAGTAGACATACCCACTGCATCTGCTCCCATTTTTCTTAACATATTAATCTCAGCAGGCGTCTCATAACTCGGACCGCTCATTGCAGCATATACACCCGTATGTATAACCATACCAAGCTCACCGGCAACTTTTTGCGCAAGTTTAATCAAATCTTTCTTATAAACTTCACTCATATCCGGAAATCTATCGCCTAGACTGGAATCGTTCTCTCCAATTAACGGATTTGTTCCCATAAGATTTATATGATCTTTTATCAACATCAACTCACCGGAATTGTATTTTTTGTTAACACTGCCGGCAGCATTTGTTATTATCAAAGTTTTAACGCCAATTTTCTTCATTATTTTTACGGGATAAACAATCCTGCTTATATGATACCCCTCATAATAATGAAAACGTCCCTGCATCATTACAACGTTTTTACCTTCTATCTCCGCAAAAACCAACTGACCCTTATGACCTACGACAGTCGAATTTTCAAACCCTGGAATTTTAGAATACGGTATCTTTATACCGGAGAATTCATTTGCAAACTCACCCAAACCCGAACCCAAAATTATACCTATTTCAGGTCGAAATTCTTTTATTCGCTCCTCAATATACTCTACAGTTTCATTTATCATACTTAAACCACCAAGTTATTTTTAACAAATTCTGCACCATAATCAAGCGATGCTATATTATATTCTAATAAATGTCTGCGTTTTTGGGTAGTAATCTCGCTTAAAGCCTGTTTCAACGACTCCAACTTCAATATACCGGTCTTTTGAACATAAGCACCAACGGCAATTACGTTAATAAAAGCAGGATGCTCCTTTTCTGCAGCAATATCGTTTAACGGAATATTCAAATACTCAATATCCTCTCGTTTTGGTTCAATTTTAACAAGAGAAGTATTTATAATAAAAAGTCCGCCAGGTTTCACACGGTTTTCAAACTTTTGTTCAGAAAACAAATTTAGGGCAAAAACGACATCAGACATATTAACAATAGGAGAAGACACCTCATCATCCGAAATATGAACAGAGCAATTAGCCGCACCGCCTCTCATTTCAGCGCCATAAGACGGAATCCAAGTTGTATGAAACCCTTCAATAACCGCCGCATGGCATAGCAAAGAACCGGCAAACAATACGCCCTGACCGCCAAAACCGGAAATAATAATACTTCTGTCCATTATTTCACCTCCTGTGAAGTAATGTCTTTAAATACACCAACATGGTGCACTTTTTCTATAGTATTTTTTATAAGATTCATAGACTCGACAGGCGACAATCCCCAGTTTGTAGGACAAGCCGCCAAAACTTCGACAAAACTATATCCCAAACCCTTAATCTGCATCTCAAAAGCTTTTCTTATAGCCTCTTTTGCTTCTCTTATATGTTTCGGTGAGCATATTGCAACTCTGGCAACATAAGCCGCACCATCACAATTTGCAACTATCTCAGCAGCATGCAGCGGATATCCGGTAAGTTCTGCCTTTCTACCTTGAGGCGTAGTTTTTGTAACCTGCCCCACAAGCGTAGTTGCACTGGCCTGCCCACCGGTCATACCAAATGTAGTATTGTTAATACAGATTGTCGTAATCTTTTCGCCGCGACAAGCAGTATGTATAGTTTCGTTAAAGCCTATCGTTGCAGCATCACCATCACCTTGATATGTAAAAACAAACTTATCCGGCAACGAACGTTTTATGCCCGTAGCCACACACGGTGAACGACCGTGCGATGCGCCTGCAACATCTAAATCATAAAATTTTTCAAGAAATATCGAACAACCGACGGACGAAATAGCAATTGTATTCTCCTGCAAACCATACTCATCGATTAGCTCGGCGATTATTCTCAATACAACGCCATGCCCGCATCCGGGACAAAAAGTAAAAGCACCGTTTTTTTTCAAACACTCAGGCTTTTGATAAACCAACGTCTCCATCTTAAACCAAGCCTCCTCGCGCAATCTTTTTGTCAGCATCAACTATTGAATCATAAATATCCTCGAAAGTAATCAAAGCACCACCTGGTTTACCGAAGAACTCAACCGGCGCCGCACCGAAAACAGCAGAGCGAACATCCAGTAACATTTGACCCATATTCATTTCAATATCTAAAACAATTTTTGCTTTTTTAGCAGCCTGATGCAAAGCCTTATCAGGGAACGGAAATAATGTAACAGGACGGAACAGACCTGCTTTTATACCGTTTTGTCGAGCACGTTTAACAGCTGCCTTCGCTACTCTTGCTACCGTTCCGAACGCTGTTATTATAATATCGGCATCCTCTGTCATATACTCTTCATAACTGGTTTCATTTTCTGCTATCTTGTCGTATTTTTCAAACAACCTGCGAGTAATAGCTTCCATCTCACCATCCAACATATGCAATGAAACTAAAAACCTCGGTTCACGACCCTTAGCACCTGAAAGCGCCCAACTGCTCGTATCTGTTTCAGGATACGGATATTTTTTAAACTCAACAGGCTCCATCATCTGTCCTAAAATACCATCAGCAAGCAACATAACCGGATTTCTGTATTTCATGGCAAGATGAAAAGCTCGATATGTCAAATCCACAGACTCCTGAACCGTGCTCGGTGCAAGAACAATTACCCTGTAATCACCATTGCCGCCACCTCGCACTGCCTGGAAATAATCACCCTGTGCCGGTGCAATATTACCCAACCCCGGACCGCCACGCATTACACTCACTATTACTCCGGGGACCTCTGCACAAACCATTGCCGACAAACCTTCTTGCATAAGTGCTATACCACATGACGATGAAGAAGTCATTGCCTTTGTTCCTGTTGTTCCGGCGCCTATCAACATGCTTATTGACGCCAGCTCACTTTCTGCCGGAATAAAAGTTCGTCCCATCGCCGGCAATTTTGCACTCATATATTCACCAATCTCACTTTGCGGCGTTATCGGATATCCAAAATAACACATACATCCTGCATTAATAGCTGCCTGTGCTATCGCTTCATTTCCTTTATACAAAACTTTTCGTCCGGTCTCCAACACTATTTATACACCTTTACTATTGCTACATCAGGACAACTGTGCGCACACATTGCACAACCTATACACTCACCGTTTTTATCCTCAAACTCTGCATAATTCAATCCCTTCATATTAACTGAATGTGAGGGATGAATCAGCTTTTTGGGACATACGCTCATACAAATATTACAAGCTTTGCATCTTTCTTTGTCTATTACAATTCTGCCCATTTCTTCACACTAATACATACCTAGACTCATTACATTCTACCACCCTGAAAAATAAAAGAACAGCTTTTATTTTTTATATTATTGTAAATTTCTTTGCTCTGTTCATTAATCCCGTTATTATTCAAATCTTTTATCTACAACCCCTAAACTACACTCACAGGCAATATCAACAATTTATTATTGTGCTAATTTTTATTAGTTACAAATTTCAAAAGGAGGTTAGAATGAATCAATACAAGAAAATTCAAGGAATGAAAAAATTTTTTGTAAAAAGTTTTTGGATCAGCATACTGTTACTAATTGTCATTTGTATAGCTGCCGCATTAACATTCGAATTTCAAGCATCACTGGCTGAACGTTTTTACGGGCTTGATATGGATGATTACGCACAAATCCTTGTATCTACATTGACAATTTGGAAAATACTCATAATACAATTTACATTAATTCCGATGCTTGCGCTCTGGTGTATTTCAAAACATCTCAATAAGGATGAACAAGACTCCTCAAACAACGGTTGCGGATGTTAACACACACATATATATAAAAAAAGCCCCCAAAAATAAGGGGGCTTTTTTTATTCACTCATTTATATTTGTTTCGTCACCAGCGCAAATATATCGTTAAATATAATCAAGAACATCAAAATCAAAAGTATTGTGAATCCGGCGTTAGCTATCTTCTCGACAGTTTTTTCATTTACCGGAGACCCTTTTATTTTTTCTATTAACAAAAACAAAAGATGTCCGCCATCTAAAGCAGGGATGGGAAGTATATTAATAATTGCAAGGTTCAAACTGATAATAGCAGTCAATAGCAGACCCTTAAAAAATCCCTGATGTTCTATCACGTCACCGCCCAATTTTGTAATCGCCACAATACCGTGCAATTCTTTCATGGGGATCTGACCCGTAAACAACTTCACCAATCCCAATACCATCAATTCAGTATTAGTCCACAAATATTCTCCGGATTTTGTCAATATTTGTTCTGGAGTTCTTGTCGGAGTCAAGACTTCTTCTATATTTTGCATTATTCCGATTTTTCCGTTTTCATCGGAATAAATAGGTCTTAATCTGACATATCTGCCGTTTCTTAATACTATAAAGTTCATGGGTTTTTGAGTATCAGAAAGAGCTGCCGCAATATCATAAAGCGTTGTGCTGTCGTTTTCTACCGTATACTCTTTTTCACCTTGTATTTTTTTCGAAAGTTCAATTTGTTTTTCAGAAAGTTTTTCTTCTTTAATCTTTGGTCTTTCCAACCCCAACAACACATTTCTCGACAGATGTACGGGACTTTCATCTCTGACCATGACAAGTTTTACTTTGGTTTTAAGCGGTAAAACATCAGTTGCAGAAAGATTGGGATTTACATTTTTCAACTCATTATAAATTTCATCAATTAGCTCTTTAGAAGCCATCCCATCGTGCAATTTGCTCATCTGTGCGTATTTATCGACTTGAAAAGGAAAATCTATTATTGAATCATTGATTTTGTATAACTTATCGCCTCGAAGCAGCCCCGATTCCTGAACGGACGAACCGCTTGGTGCGACAATTTTTGCAATCCTTATATCATACTTGCCGGCAGGAAGCTTGCCCCAAACCGCAGCCGTAAATACAACAAGAACCATCGCACATAAAACATTTGCAATTACACCTGCAGAAATAACGATTGCTCTTTGACCGATTGATTTATTTTGGAACCTCTCATCAGAATCCGCCGGAAGATCTGAATTTACATCATCATCCGGAAAAGAAACATACCCGCCCAATAGCAGAGCATGAACCAAAATTTTTGTATCACCTATTTGTCCCTCATAAAGTGTGGGACCAAACGGCAATCCGAAACCAAATTTGTCGACCTTAATCCCTAACGCACGCGCGGACAAAAAATGTCCAAGTTCATGAACTAATATCAATAAACTTATCAGCAAAATCATTATAATGACATTCATCAGAAACTCTCTCTTCCTTAGTAATTATTTTTAGAACATTTTAACATAAGAATTATCATATATAATTATCCTATGATAAAATTTTTTGCACAATTACTCGACCTAATATATAAAAAGCAATGTTATTTCTGCAAAAAGACGCACGAAAATTCCGTAATGTGCACAAAATGCTACGAAGAAATTGAACTATTGCAGCCAAAACCGATTATACACATTGATGAAATACCGGTTTTCAGTGCAACCGTTTATGGCAAAAACATGCAAAAATTAATTCGCGGGTTAAAATACCACAACAAAAAGGAACTTGCCGTTTATCAGGCACGGTTTATGGCTGACTACTGGAACAACATTCCTGAGAAAAAAAATTCATACGTAATTGTACCTGTTCCGCTTTTTATCAACCGCGAAAAAAAACGTAAATACAACCACATGCTTCTGGTTGCGGAAGAATTAGCTAAATTGTGTAACTACAACGTTAAAAATAATCTGATTTACAGAATTAAAAACACCAAACCCCAATATAAGCTTTCAATAAAAGAAAGACAAAAAAATTTGCACAACGCTTTTGAAGTAAAAAAACAAAATTATAACAACGAAAATATATTGCTAATCGATGATATTTTGACGACCGGCACAACACTTACAGAGATTGTCAAAGAACTGAAAAAAAACGGCATAACAAACATAACTTGTTTTACAACAAGCTGTACGGCTTCACATATATAACAACGCCAATCCGTTATAACAAATCGTTATACCATACAATCACATATTTAGTGCAAAAAAAAACGGCATATAATGCCGTTTGTAAAATACCTTTTCCCATTCCCTATAGTCTTTTCAAGAAAATTAAACTTGTGTAAACTTCATAAAGAAGTTGTTATTTGCACTTGAGCCGGTTGTGCTTACCGGATTAGACGCAGTTGAGTTGTTTTGTGCAACTTGAGGTGCAGAATTTTTTGGGACATCTGATTTTGTGTTATTTGCTGTTGCGGTTTTGGACTGAGCATTGGTATTTGATTGACCGTTTGTAAATGAACCGTCAGAGTTTGAGAACATGTTTGATGAACCGTTTTGAGTAAACATATTCTCTCCGCCCAATGATACGTATCCGGTTGCGCTGGAATCATTTTCCAATTTTTCTATAAGTTCTTGCAATTCACGACGAACCTGTGCAGCTTGAGCAGATGACATTGTTTTGGTTTGTTCGGTTGCATCTTTTTTGGTTGATAATAGTTGTGAAAATTGTTGGTAAACACCCTTAGCTTGATTTAGTGTAGTTTGTAAAGTTTTCAACTTGCTTTCAGCTGCAGTTAAAGACTTTTCCGCCGTGGCAAGAGAGGCTTGATCTTTTGTCAACTGTGCCTTATCAGCGTCAAGCTGGGTTTTTGCGGCAGCTTCTTCTGCCTTAGCTTTTGTCAATGCAGCTTTAGCACTTGTTAATGCAGCCTGAGCTGCTGCCAATTTAGCTTCTGCTGCCACAACTGCTGCGGCTGCTGCAGCTCCTGCAAAAGGCACTGCCGCTGCTGCTTGCGCCGCTGCTAATTCTGCTTTTGCGGTTGCAACTGCTGTTGTGCATACTTTGACTTCGCCTTCTGCAAGTTTTGTTGCTGCTTGCGCTGCTGTATATTTTGCTGTAGACGCTTCTACTTTTGCCGTTTGTTGTGTAACTTTAGTTTGTGCAGCTTTTTGAACTGTTTTTGCTGCATTAACCGTTTGTGTACCTGCATCAACCATTTGTTGCGATTGGTCGACAACTGCACTTTGAGCATCAACATTGTTTTGTGCTTCTGTTTCTTCTTCTTGTGCGGCAACTACCGGTTCTGATGATTCTGCGTCATAGCCATCCAATTCCGTCAATGCTTGTTTTGCCGGCTCTAATTCACCGCTTTGCAGTGCTTGATTTCCTTGTGCAACTTTTGAGTCCTCTACTGATTGTGCTGCACTGCCACTATCTGTACTCGTCACTGCGGAAGCACTTGATTGACCTTTGGTCGTGAAACTGCAGCTATCCCCCGTTCCGAGCAACTTGTCGCCATTTATTCCGATTTGTATATCCTTAGGATTGCTCGCTTGCGGTACAGATACATAACTTTTTGATGCTTCAAGTCTTTCTAAATATAAACCTTGGCTATTTGCTTTTTCTACTGACATTTTTTACTCTCTTCTATTTATTTTTTTCTCTAATATTTCTATTTTTTCTCTCTTATATTTTTATAAAGATCTTTTTTGTGAAAAAATTGATATTTTTTATATACTATTTATATAAAATTTACACTACTTAACATTTTATGGTTTGGATTTTGTAACATTTTTGTAACATGCAGAAAGAATTTGGCAATTAATTTTTTTAGTACCATTGATATAGGTGTAAGTTTAAAAATAAATGGAGTATCTGAAATGCAAATCCCCTCATCTTTAAGAAATTTTGGAACAAACCTTAAAACCAAGGTAACCAACATGGGTACAACTATTAAAGAACATGCAAACACAGCCGGCAAAAAAATAGGCGAAGGTTTTAGCACTGCCGGCACAAAACTTAGTGAACTTTCTAAAGACACGGTCGATTTTGTGAAAACTAATCCCAAAGCCACAGCAGCAGCTGTAGGTGTAGGAGCCGGAGTGGTTCTTTTATATAACGGGATTAAAAAAGCAATCGAAAACAAAAGAGTTCAAAACTTTCAAAAAGAATTGTTCAACAAGATGATTGACTCACAAAATGACCAACAAAAAGCCTTACTTCGCAACATCATTAAAAAGCAAGATGCAGCTTTAAAGGCAAGCCACGATACAATTGAAGATTTAAAAAGTAAAATCAACGATTAATCAAAATTACTGAAAGTTCTTATAAAACGCCGGATTATCAATCCGGCGTTTTACTATTTTATTTTCTTTAAAAAATTCTATTTTTCATTTCACGGCTTTTTGGTAAAATGCGGTTGATAAAATAAGGAAAAGATAATTGCAAAAAACAACACTGACAATATTCATTTCTTCATTTTACATAGCCGGTATTATCGCATATCTTAGCAATTTCACAATTATTTTTGGATTCATCTGTCTTATAGTTTTGATTGCAGGAGTCCTGAAAGATGTTATCAAACCCAAATATGCAGTAATAATATACTTGTTTTTCGCTGCAGCACTTCTCAATTGTTCAACACAAATAGCTAACAAGGACAATCTATATGATTTAGCACCCTCACAGGGCGAGATAAAAGGCACAGTTATATCTATTCCGACAACAAATATAAACGACAGGACAAAATTTTACCTTAAAGTTGACACTGCAAGGATAAATGGCAAAAATTATGACGACTTAAACTCAAAAACAATCGTAAGTCTTCAAGATACAAAGACCAATTACTCAAAAATAAATATAGGTGACACTGTGAAATTGCAGGGTCAGTTAAGGGAGCCGTTGAAAGCTGTTAACCCCTCGCAATTTGATTACAAAAACTATTTAAAATACCAGAACACCTTCACAACATTTTACGTCAAAGGTAAAAACTGGAAAATCATAAGCACACCATCAAATTTTAGCTGGAAATTTCTACAGAAACTAAATCACACAAGACAAAAAATAATCAACATACACAAAGAGTACTTAAAAAGTCCGAACATAGAGATACTCGGCGGCATAGTATTTGGCGACGATGCAATAAATCCGCCTATTGATATTCGAAATTCATTCATCAACTCGGGGTTATTGCATATACTTGCGGCATCGGGGATGAACGTATCGATTATTTTTGGGATCTGGTATTTTCTCGGAACAAGATTAAGATTGAATTACAGGCTAATTATTTTTACCGGTGCAATTTTAGTAGGGTTTTACACACTTATGACAGGAATGGGTGCATCCGTATTACGTGCGGCACTTATGATCGAGTTTGTACTTTTGGGCAAATTGATTGACAGAAACGCCGACGGCGTCGCATTATTATTTCTGGTTGCGCTAATATTGTTAATCATTAATCCCGCTATGATTATGGAAGTCGGATTTCAACTTTCTTTCATAGTAACCTTTGCGCTAATGTACAATTGCCCGCCGATTCTGTCCAAAATAGAAAACAAATACCTTGAATTTGCGGCAGGAACAGTTATGATACCGATAGTTGCTCAGCTCTGGGCAGCGCCTATACAAATGTTTTATTTTAACAACTTTGCCACTTATTCAATATTTGCCAATATACTGATAAGCCCATTCATAGTAGTAATAAGTTTCTTAGGTTTCATAAGTTCAATGCTTGCTCTGATACCTATGATTGCAAACAAGATCTGTATGGTAACAGATTTTATACTAAATCCGTTTATATCAGGGCTGGTAAATATTTCCAATTTCTTTTCAGAACTCCCGAATGCCTTGCTAATAACCCCACATCCGTCTTTGTTACAAATAATACTTTATTATTCCGCATTGACACTTATAGGCGCACTTTTGCATTCAAAATTCAAACACACCAAACTCTTGATTGGAGCAGTATGTTTATTTATAATTTTCGGGCTTTCACTGATAAAATTTGAAAGCGGCAAATGCGAGATAATAGCGTTCAGCGTAGGCAATGCGGACAGTTTCTTAATCAAAACACCGAATAAAAAGCACATACTAATTGACACAGGAAAAAATTCTTACGGAAGCTTTTCACCGGCGAATGCCATAATAAATAAGTATCTAAAGGACAACGGAATTAAAAAATTAGACTTGCTAATCATAACCCACTATGATCAGGATCATGCCGGAGGTGCCATGGACATATTGAAACAAGTCAAGGCAAAACAAATTTTAACCGGCCCGAATCCGCCGGACAGCAACAATGCGAAAAAGCTTGTCGAATATATGAATGCGACAAATCAAAATTACTCAAAAGCACAAAATGGCAAAACAGTTATAAAAGAAAAAAATTTTGAAATAAAAACCTTTGTTCCGGAGCAGTCAAACAAAGAAGATGACAATGAAAGTTCGGTTATTACACTGTTAAGTTACAAAGACTTTGACATGTTATTTATGGCAGATGCAAGCTACAAAAGTTATAGCAAAATAAAACCCGAACTGCCCGACAAAATTGAAGTGATAAAAATCGGACACCACGGAGCATACAACACAGTTACAAAAGCAATGACAAAGAACTTGCAAACAGCAATCATTTCAACAGGTCCAAACTCCTACGGTCATCCGAACTCAAGCACAATAGATCTGATAATAAAAAGCGGCACAAAACTTCTTCGCACGGATTCGGATAATGCAATTAAAATTTCAACAAACGGACTGGAATACGCAGTTTATAAATATATTGTTCAGACCAAACGTTTTCAAAGAGAATTCATCGAAAAGGCTCTGTAATTGAAATAGTCCAAAACTATTGATAGATTGGAGATTTATAGTTATTATAAATAGCGGAGAGTACAAATGCCGCATTTTTTTATACAAAAAAAAGATATTACAGACAACAAAATAAAAATCACTGAAAAAAGTACTTTTCACCACCTATCGAGAGTATTGAGAGTTAAGAGTGGAGAAAAACTCCTTCTGGTTGATGAAAATCAAACACAGTATAACACAAGAATTTGCAATATCACAACAGACTATATTGAAACGGAGATTGTAAAAATCAGTCAAACCAATCACTCGCTTAAACTGAATTTATATTTGGCACAAGCAGTATTGAAAAATGATGCACAGAATTTTGTTATCCAAAAATCCACAGAGCTTGGTGTAAAAGGTATTATTCCAATCTGTACGGACAATTGCGTTCTGAAAGAATCTGTAATTGATTCCAAGATGGAAAAATGGCAAAAAATTGCAAATGAAGCTGTAAAACAGTGTGAAAGAACAGATTTGCCGACAGTTTTTGAAAGAAAAACCTTAGAAGAACTCTTTAAGTCAGATGAATACAAAATAAAATTGATGTGTGCAGAACGCTCCGACAAAGTCAGAATGAAAAATATACTTGAAAATATCAAAATAAACGACAAAGACAAAATTCTTGTTATAATCGGACCGGAGGGCGGATTTTCACAACGGGAACTAGAATTGGCAGAGGCATTCAACCTGCCCAAAATTTCTCTTGGCAACTTAATATTAAGAGCAGAAACCGCCGCAATTTGTGCTTTATCCAATATTATCTACGAGCTTGAAAATGAATAACTTCGAAGAATATATAAAAAACAACAAAATACTTAACCTCATACAACCCCACCTGCAAAACAAACAAACATACATAGTAGGCGGATATTTAAGGGATGTTATTTTAGGCAGGGAATCTTCGGATATTGATATAGTAACCTTTCTTGAAGATTCAAAAACCGTTGCACAAAAGCTGGCAAAAAATCTGAAGGCATATCTTGTTACACTTGATGAGACAAACCAAATATACAGAATTGTGCTGCCTGACAAAATAACCTATATTGATATTGCGCAAGGAGAAGGAAAAAATATAGAAGAAGATTTGCTGCGTCGTGATTTTTCAATTAATGCACTGGGTTATGATCTTTATAACAAAAAAATTATTGATGTAACTAATTCGATATCCGATATACACAACAAAATAATCAGAGAAATCTCAAAAAAAAATATTGAAGATGACCCGATAAGAATGCTCAGAGCCTACCGTTTTCAAAGTGAATTAGGTTTTGAAATATCGGAGAGTCTAAATGAAATTATAAAAAATCTTGCAAAAGACATTGAAAAGAGCGCAAAAGAACGAATAAATACAGAGTTAACAAAACTTTTTGCGGGTGAACACGCTTCAAAAGCAATAACCGCCATGGATGCGACAAAAATTCTTCACCACATACTGCCGGAATGTGAAGAACTAAAAAAAATCCCCCCGAACTCTCATCACCACCTTTGCCTGTTCAATCATTGCATCAGTGTAACAGACAAAATAGAAGAATTTATAAAAAAATCACCCGAAGAAGTGAAAAAACATTTTGAGGCAAAACCGTTTGGTTCAGTTAACAAAAAAGGATACCTTAAACTTGCGGCATTTTTACACGATATAGGCAAGCCTAAAACATGGACAATTGAACCTGAAACCGGTCGCCACAGATTTATAAAACACGACGACGTCGGTGCAAAACTTGCCCCGCAAATTTTAAAAAAACTTAAGTTCTCGAACAAACAAATTAAATATATTCAAAAATTAATAAAATACCATATCTACCCAGCCAATGTCGTAACAGGAGAGAATTACACCGAAAAAGCCGTCTTAAAATTTTTCAGAAAAATGGAAGACGATGCATTAGATGTAATAGCAATCGCCTACTCAGACAGACTCTCAGCACTAGGCCCCGACATAACCGAAGAAATGGTTACCAACAACATCAACGGTCTTTGGTCTTTGGTTGAGCGTTATTTAAAAATCAAAAACGAACTTGCACCGCTACCGAAATTGCTTGACGGGAATGAGATTATGCAAATTTTGGGTATAAAAGCGGGACCGCAACTTGGCAAAATTATAAAAGCTCTCAAAGAAGCACAACTCTCATCTGAGGTTCAAACAAAAGACGATGCCATCATGTTCATAAAAAAACTGGGTAAAAATTAAACGCGTTCAACAACCCGATCCAGATCTATATTCAAGCACTCCAAACTTTCACAACTAGTTTGCCGCTTGTCCCAAAGACAAGGTCGACAAGCACAATCATTCTTAATCGCAACAAACAAATCGGATTCAGGCAACAATTTTTTTTCATCAGTGGGCCCAAAAAGCCCGAACGTTCTTGTGCCGACGGCAACGCCTATGTGCATTGGCGCAGAATCTGAACAGATGAGAAGCTCCGCCCGTTTAGCAAGTCTTGCAAAATCCATGATATTCTTTGTTGTGCCGTACAAGTTGACAAAATTTTGTGAAGGATGTTCCCTCATTATCTCAACAATCTTGTCAATACACTCCTCATCATCCGGTCCGCCGATAAGGTAGACTTTTTTGCCCTTATCAAGCAACTTGATAATCAATTCCGCCCAAACATCCGGCGACCAGGTTTTTATTATATTTTTCAAGACACTAATCTTGCTAACTCCCGGATGAACAAGAACACTGTTATTTTCTTTTTCAACCTCACCTACATCTATCTGCGGAATCTCCGTAACCACGTCTGTTATGGGTGAAACAAGCTCATGATACATCTTTGAAGCATATCGATTCTTATCGAGTTTTACCGCCTGAGTGAGCAAAATTCGACTCAAAAACCCACTATCAAACCCATATCTTTCTTTTATCCCCGTCAAAAATAGCAGTATCGATATAAGCTTATTCCCGCCGGATGAAATTACGACATCATAATGACCACCCCACGCAGCCTTAAGCAGCTTAAAGAGCTCAAAATATTTATTTTTACCCTTAATATCAATCAACAAAACATCGTCTATAATATTTGTCAAATCTTTTATACTTTTACTTCTGGGTTCCAAACAGAGCGTAATCTTAGCATCAGAAAATGTTTTTTTCAAACTTGAAATTGCCGGTAAAAAGAGTATCTCATCTCCAATACCGCCAAAATTAATTAACAATATATTTTTCGGCATAATCCTGCTTCTTCAACAACTAAAACGGTTTAGTCTGATTCAATTTACTTCTCAGCTCACGGAATCTGGCTATATCTTCCTGAGCTTTGGAGGATTCTTTAAATACAACCTGAGAAGACGGATGAACCATCAACACATAATCCATATGTATCTCTAAAAAATTGTAGCGTCTGGGCGGGACATTGCCGTTTCGAGAATAGATCTCTGCATTTGTCACAGCGAGGAATCTTCTCTCTTTGTCATTCAACAAATCTGTTAACTCACGATTTGTATTCGTATACTTAGAAACGTGCACTGTACCCTTAATATCGTGGTCTACAGTGAGTATACATACCTCTATTGGAATTGTATCAATATGTTTTGCCATCGTTCACCTTTTTCCCGTACATAAATTATATTATATTTTAATCTTTATAGCAACGAAATTTTTTATAAACCCTAAATTTTTAGCAATTATTTTTATCAAAATGTTTTTATATAAATAAGGCAAGGGATATTTATGAGGAATTACCAATGACTGCAGAAGGAACGAATATACAAAGCAGCTACGGTTCAATTGAAGTAACCGTTCCAAAATTTGATGCTGCCGAAACTTATGCAAAAAATCACGCAGAGTTTCTCAAAAAATTAGAAAAACAACAAAAAGAAAATAACACATATTATCTACAAAGAATGCTCAACGGGCTAAATTTGAATTGCACAAACTACTGGAACACAAAAAACGCGCTCAATGGCGTCCAATCATTGCAATATCATCTCAATTGCAATTTAAACTGTGACAGCTCAATTCACACAAAAATTGCGTCCCTAAAAGCGCAACAACCAATATTAGAGGAGAAACTGGCAGAATTTGAGCAAGGTAAATCAGACGCCTACACCCTCCAACTCGACAGCTCAAAACAGAATAACACCCCAAACATAAATTCCGCAAACTTGTTTGCATAAAAACTTATTCGTGTTTGACAAGCTAAAAGCTTTCACTCGTGTGGGTTCCAGCGTTCTATCTTCGCATGCAATAATTCACAAAAAACGAAATCCAACTATCCTACTTCTTTACAAACTGATAGATAATATATCTTTCGCCGTCAGCAATCGAAGGAGGAGATTTGTAAATCGCCTTAAAATCCTCCGCCGGAAAGATTTCATTTTTCGCATAATCAGAATATATTGTAAAAACGACATAAACAGGCTTTGTCTCAAGCTCTTTGGAAAACTGTCGTTTGACAATCCTTGACCAATTCTTTTTCATATAAATTTTTTCAAGACTGGAATCCCAAACAACATAATCAATCTTTTTTTCTTGCAAAATCGACCAAAGACGACCCTTGGGCAAATAATAATATAATCCCAGAGAAAATGGATCGTTTGTAACAGCAATTATTGAATCAGAAGGAAGATTTTTTTGAATAAACTCCGCAGTAGGCTTTGATGCAGAATAGTTATAAAACAAATCCGTAACCATATACCTTGCGCCGTTAAAAACGGTCAACAAAAATATCATCCCAATAGAAAAGTTAACCCAAAAATCATTGCTAAATTTATATTTTGACTTAGACTCATCATCAGCGAGCACAACCCAAATTCCAAACATTAAAATTAAATATGCAACAGCAATCCTTGTCGGATAAATGAATGCCCTATACCATAATACATAAATGATTAGTTGAAAAAGCACGGACACAAAAACCAGAAAGAATATTTTTTTGTTGCGCAAAAATAATTGCACCATAGAAAACAACGTAAATCCGACAAACAAAATTACCCCCACCAACGTAGGAGCATATATTGTAAAAGTCTTTGTAACCGTGTAATCAACAAGATTTATAAAAAACTGCGGCACAACAAGCATTATGCTTTTGGATAAATCTTTCAACTTAAAAACGATAGCCGCATTATTACCGGGAGTCCCGATGAGCAAAGAAGCAACAAAAAGCATAGACAACACAATTACCGAAAAAGAAAGAATATACTTCTTCCTATCTTCATAACTTGAACTACGCCAGCATTTTAGAATCATCTCCCATAAAAAATAAAGCGCCAATACACCACAAAAAGCAAACATAATTATATGTGTGCAAGCAATCATGGAGATTATAACAGCATACAAAAACGGTCGAGATTTCCGATGAGGATAAACTATACACAACAACGGAATCAACAGCGCAAATAATGAATAACTTCTTGCTATGACCGAAAAGAAATATAAATATCCTGCACTTAATACTATAGATAACTTCGCAAACTTATTAAACGGCGAATACTGGAGGATTAAAAAACAACCAACGACAGAAACCGCCCAGCAAATAAGCTTCATTGCCATTATAGACAACCCCATCTTAGCAAACGGCATTATCAAAAAATAAAACAACGGAGGATGCCCCTCATTAGGCAAATGCGCCATTAAACTTCCCACAGAAAGATTTTTCACCAACAGCCAGACTTGTGCCTCATCAGCCCATACTTCATGGTGGATTACACCATTGAACGTTATTAACCCGAGCAAAATAGTTATCAATATATTTACGAACAATTTTCTTTTCTCTGTTTTTTCCATAACCTAATTCTTTCTTAATCTGTAAATAGCAAATCGTTCATACTCCGAAATAACATCCGGCTTGGATAAATAAATTAGCTCAGCCCCCTGATATTGAGAGTAAGAATTAGTGAATATATAAACGACCCCATTTTTCCACAAAGAACCTGAAAGGACCAAACCATCGTTTATATACTGCTTTGGTGCAGTCCAAAGCGAATATGTATAATATTTTTGATACTCGGCAGAATAAAATTTGCGCTCCGGCAAATAAGCAAGCACACCTGCAGTAATAAGATCATAAGTCGACACAATAACAGCATCAGGCTCAATATTTTTTTGGATAAATTTCGCAACATTCTTGCTGTCAGAATAATCCAATCCCCAATCAGTCAGCGCAAACCGCAAACCCGACGGAATTGTTGATAAAAGAAATACTATCGAGCATACATAGACAATAATTTTATCAAAAAGTTTAAACCTATCATCAGAATCTTTTATACGCCAAACTACCCATAAACAAAACAATAGTATCAAAATGATTGTATAAGCCCTTTGTGGAAGAAATCGCCATATCCAACGATATATAGCGAATTGAAAAGCAAAAGACACAAAAAATACAAAAAACATCTTCGGACAACGTTTAAATAAATAAGCAAAAACCGCCAACAAACCGCAATAAAAAATAACCGCAAAAAATCCTGACGAAAATCCCGTCAAATAAGCAACCCAACTTCTAATAACTGCAATAGTAGTAGTCTCATATACGCTCACATAAATGTGCTGTTCTCTTGCACCCCAAAGATAGAACACGATTGCACAAAGCGCAATTCCGACAACACTTGCAGCTGTCAAATCGGATCTAAAATCCGCACCGCCTCTTTCTTTAAATAACTCGTATAAATACAGCAATAAAAGCGCAAAAACAAACCCGAACATAATTACATGAGTATTGGCGAGCAATATCAATAAAATTGCATACAAATAAGGATTGCATCTTCTTTTCGGGTAAAAATGCGCGATCAAAAATATTAACAAAGGAATCAAAGAATAACTTCTGGAAAAAACCGGCAAAAGATAGAACATTCCTGAACTGAATAAAAATACAGTCTTAAGAAATTTATTAAACGGAGAATAAAAAATAAAAAACGCCCCGCCCGCAAAAACCAACAACCAATTAAAAATCTGCATCCAAAGTACACTCAAATTGAGCTTTGCAAACGGCAAAATAAGAAAATACCACAACAGCGGATGCCCCTCCGTACGCACATGCCGGATTATCCCGAGCAGGTCCAAATCTCTTACGACAAGCCAAGCCTGCGCCTCATCACGCCAAATCTCATGATGCAAAGTCAAAAGCAGCGTTAGCCCTCCCCAGAATAAAAGAATCAAAATATTAAAAACCAAATCCTTATTTTTAAGCTGCATAAAAAATTAACCTCCCGGTATATAAAATCTTTTTATCAAAGTGACGAGCGCAACATAGAGTAAAAAAGTTGAACTAATAAAAATCAAAAGCGGCAAAAATTTATACTGCAACTTCCGATTGTAAAAGAACAGACACAACAGCGGAAAAACCGGTAACAAATACCTGCCCTGCAATCCGCTAATCAACGGCCATTGCTGAAAAACAAGATATATTGAAGTTAGCGTAACAAAAAATATGAAAACATACACAAACAACCCAACAACCTTCATCTTAAGATCATAATCAACCCCCGCATCACCATCATCCGCACCAAAGAAAGAAGCAATAAACAAAAGTACAACATAATACCAAGTCAAAAACGTAGGCATAACAGTATCCATCCACCCGAAGCGCCCGATTAATGTTTCAATGTATTCATAAGTATAAAACATAACAGTCCGATAAACCGCCTTTAAATACTCAAACGGCTCAGTGATAATGAACTTTATCAACTCGCCTCGATCACCGCTTGGATAATTATGCGCAAACGGCTGCAATCCGGAATTGACATGGATAGTAAATGCTAAAAATATACTTGTATAAACAGCACAAGCCAAAAATAATACACTAAAATACAAAATTCTGACTTTAAACGACTTAAATTTATTTGCAGGTATCAAAAAATATGTAAAAATTAACGGCAAATAAGCAAACTTGCACACAGTAATAAGCATAATCAAAATTGCAAAAACCACAAACTCTCGCCCTGAAACAGAAACCACCGAACGATCTAAAGCAAGCTTCAAAACATAAGCAATAAAAAGAAAACACAACCCCAAAACCAAAGCATCAGTACTAACTGCCGACGCCATATACAAAGACATAGGCAAAATCCCGATCAAAACAAAAAGCCATTTTCTGAAAGGAACCACCCTGATCGCCGTATAAACCAAACCCGTATATAAAAATAACGAACAAATCCTTATTATATACATCATCCACAAAGGGTTTACGGAACACAACTTCATAATCCAAAATACAATATACTGAGGCATATAAGACACAGGCGTATAACTTGAAACTTCATGAAACAAAAATGCCTGATTATCAGCATCCAACTTGACCCTTAAATCTGATAGTATTTTTTTCTTCTCAATTTTTTGTAAAGGATGAAAATTAACAGACTTGTAATACTTACCAATTTTAATAAGATTCAACGGCAAATAAGTACCCGCATAACACCCCACCTTCTTAAGAGTCAAAGTCCCCTCGGTATAACCGTACATTTTATAAAAGTGATCCGTTTCATCAGGAGCCTGAAAAGGCGGATTTATGAACACGAATATTAACCCCCAAAAAAGACAAAACAGCACAAAAAAATTTTGAGGTAAAAATAACTTTTTAATACTTAACCACAATAACTCACTAGTTCTCATAATAAGGCAGCTTCTCTTGAGGATCCAGTGTTTTTGCATCATTTTTGAATATCCTGGATTTATAAATTCCAGTCTTGGCAAGAAAATACTTAACACTTACACTAATCACACCAAAACCATACTTGCAGCTTCGCATAAAATTAATAGAAGACGCATCGGGAAAATATTTTGTAGGACAACTGATCTGCCCCACCGTATAACCCTTATAAAAAATCAAAGCAAGCATCTCATTATCAAAAATAAAATCATCGTTGCAATCTTTAAGCGGCAACTTTGTTAATACTTCTCTTGTAAATGCACGAAATCCGGTGTGATATTCACTAAGCCGCTCTTTCATCAAAATATTTTGAAAAAACGTAAGAAACTTATTAGCCCAAAATTTATAAAGCGGCATGCCACCTTCCAATGCACCTTTACCAATGAACCTAGATGCAATAACCGCATCATATTCACCAAAAGCAAGCATTGAAGCCATTGCAGGAACAAGCTTCGGCGTATACTGGTAGTCCGGATGCACCATAATCACGATGTCAGCGTCTGTCTGTAATGCAGCAGTGTAACAGGTTTTTTGGTTACCGCCATAACCCTTGTTTTTGTCATGGACTATCGTCGTTATATTCAATTTTTTTGCAACTTCTTTGGTTTGATCAGATGAGTTGTCATCCACCAGTATTATCTCGTCAACTATATCTCTGTATAACTCATTATAAGTTTTCTCCAACGTCTTTTCGGCATTATACGCCGGCATAATAACAACGATTTTCTTATTATTAATCATCTCAACTCCTCGTACTATCAAAACAATTATACATAAAATTAACCATACAGGTGATAAAAATTACCGCATTTTTACAAATAATAAATTCACACAAAAAAGGAGAAAAAATTATGGGAAACGAAATTATAGAAAATATACTCAAAGTCTCGGAAATGACCGGCGGAGTAAAAGAGATTGTGGTATTTACAGAGAATTTCAAAATACACGGTACGCTCATAACAGACAAACACGAACTGATTAAACACGTCCTCACCCTAAAGAACGCAACAATCTGTCATCATTTTGACGAATGTAGCTGCAACACCGAAAGCCCAACCTATGAATGGCTAAACGTAATGGACGAAAAAATCTGTGCTTTTACAATACTTGGATATATGCACTGCGAAAACTAAATAACAAAAATTACCACTCAATATTGTGCTTAAGATAGTCCATATTTTTCTTGGTTAAAATCCAAGCAGTGCAACTTTTACTATTTATAGCAACATCGCTTTTCTTCTTACAAAGATACTGTGCATCTTCTCTGCTGCCCTTGGTTCCCACAGGAACAACACCTTCTTTTGTAAGATAGAAAACAAACGTATTTTTACCTAAAATAGAATTGGAAAAACTAACGTTACCGTTTACATCCTTAATTTG
>CASEVT010000008.1 GCA_949291445.1 uncultured bacterium
ATGAGAAACGGCTACGACTCCTAAATGAAAGGAAAGAAAAATGTACGCAATAGTTGAAACAGGCGGAAAACAGTACAAACTTGAAGAAGGAAGATATGTTGATATTGAACTTCTTGAAGGTAGTGCCGATGACAAAGTTACTTTTGACAAGGTCGTTATGCTTGTTAACGGTAAAAAATCTAAAGTAGGTCAGCCTTATGTTGAAAAAGCTACCGTTGAAGGTGTAATCTTAAAACACGACAGAGATAAAAAGGTTATTGTCTACAAACAAAGAGCTAAAAAAGGCTATAGAAAAAAACAAGGTCATAGACAAGGTTTTACCCGTGTTATGATTAATAAAATTAAAACTTCTGCTTCGAAAGCAAAGTCTGCAGCAGCTGATGTTGAGACTCCGGCAGAATAGATATTAGCTTGTAATTAAAAAAGGAGATAATAAAAATGGCACATAAGAAGGGCGTAGGCTCATCAAAAAACGGTCGTGACAGTGAAAGTAAGCGATTAGGCGTTAAAAGATTCGGTGGTGAAATCGTTAGCGCCGGCTCAATTATTGTTCGTCAACGCGGCACAAAAATTCACCCCGGTAACAATGTCGGTATTGGCAGCGATGACACTTTGTTCGCTTTGATTGACGGTAAGGTTACTTTCGAACCTCACAGAAGAACCAGAAAGCAAGTCAGCGTTTATGCTGTATAGATTTTATAAATCTTATTGAAAATAAAAGGCAACTGTGTAAATACACAATTGCCTTTTATTTTTGTCTCAATTCATTTATTTCTTTACTTGCTTATTTTGATAATGTTTACCAGTCTTTTAGTTTGTTTAAAATATCCGGAAATTTTTCTGCTATGGTCGGGCTTACTCCGTTGAAGTAAAACAATTCTTTCTTTGCGGGGTTAATTATGCATAAGGTGTGGCATTTTGTATAAAATTCAGTATTACCCCTTGCCGGTTCAAATGCAATAAATTTGTAATCTGAGGTGAACTGAGGGTTACTCATTGCAGACTCAAATGCCTTCATAAAAGCCTGACCGAACGGGCATGTATTATCCAACGGAGGGTATGCGATAATTTTTTCTCCTCTGTTATATGCGTCCTTGTAAAAATCTGAGTTTGAAAGATATCTATCAAGTCCTTCGGTAATAGCTTCAGTACCGCGCTGTCTTTTATCCATAGTTGCTAAAGCAGCTTCAATGCCTGTGGCGTTAGCAAGACGTGATTTTTTTGCTTGATTAGATATATTTACTGCAACAATTATAGCAATTATTATACAAACAATAACAGTTAAGTTTTTTGCAACCGGATTTTCAACTTGAGATTGTCTTCTTTTTGCCATTTTTCCTCCTATAATAAGAATTTAACACCTTGAAAATATTAGCATTCTTATTAAATAAAGTCCATAAAAAAATCCGGATGCTCGCACATCCGGATTAAGTAAATAAGTTATGAACTTATTCTTCAGTCTTTGTAGGTATTCTCATAGCATAGAATGAACGAACTACAAATACTAAAGCAATAACCAGCAATACCCAGCCGACTATTGGTGCAACATTTCTGAATGCTTCGTTAATAGAAATTTCCATAGCGAGCAATCCGAATAATGTTGTAAATTTAATAATCGGGTTCTTTGCAACAGAAGAAGTATCTTTGAATGGGTCACCAACAGTATCACCAACGACAGTAGCGTCATGAAGTGGTGTTCCTTTTTCGCAAAGATCAACTTCTACAATTTTCTTAGCGTTATCCCAGCAGCCACCTGCGTTTGCCATAAATACAGCTTGGAACAAACCGAATACGGCAATTGCGATCAAGTAGCTAACAAAGAATGACACAGGTTCAGATGTCTTGCAGCTTGGTGCTGAAAGACAAGCGAGTGATAACGCAAATGCAAACAGTGCAAAGAAGATATTGTACATACCCTTTTGAGCATAAATTGTACAAATTTTAACAACTTCTTTTGAGTTTTCTACATTCGCAGTTTTTACGCTTTCATCATCAATTTTGATATGTTTTTTGATGTATTCAACAGCTCTGTATGCACCGGTAGTAACAGCTTGCATAGAAGCACCTGAGAACCAGTAAATAACAGCACCGCCTGTTAATAATCCAAGTAGTGTGTATGGATTTAACAGATTGAGAATTTGTTCGGGTTGAATACCCAAAGTATTTTTTATTACCAGAATCAATGAGAATATCATTGTTGTAGCTCCGACAACAGCAGTACCGATAAGAACCGGTTTTGAGGTAGCTTTGAAAGTGTTACCTGCACCGTCATTTTCTTCAAGGTGCTGTTTAGCAACTTCAAAATCAGGTTTGAAACCGAAGTTTTTTTCGATATCTTCTGCGACATTAGGTATCTCTTCAATCAATGATAATTCATATACTGACTGAGCGTTGTCCGTAACAGGACCATAGCTGTCTACCGCAATGGTAACAGGACCCATTCCCAAAAAGCCGAATGCAACCAAACCGAATGCAAATACCGATGCATAAATCATTACCGTATTCGGTATAAATGTGCTTGCATAATATGCCATTGCCATAAGGAATACTATTACCATACCAATCCAGAATCCGGAGAAATTACCGGAGACTAAACCGGACAAGATTGTAAGTGAAGAACCACCTTCTCTTGATGCTGTAACAACTTCTTTTGTATGTTTTGCTTTCGGGCTGGTAAATACTTTTGTAAATTCAGGAATCAAAGCAGCACCCAGAGTACCGCAAGAGATGATTGATGAAAGTACAAGCCATAAATTACCACCCATAGGTGCTAATAACCAGTGGCTCACGCCAAAAGTCATAGCTATGGAAAGTATGGATGTTAACCATACAAGATTAGTTAAAGGTTGTTCAAAGTCTAATTTTTCAGCCTTTGAGAATAAGATTTGATTGAGACCTGTGTTTATCCAGTAAGCAACCACTGAGGTAACAATCATCAAGAATCTCATTGTGAATATCCAAGTTAATAACTGGATTTGATATTCAGGGAATACGCCCAGTAATATGAAGCTAACCAGTGCAACACCTGTTACGCCGTAAGTTTCAAAACCGTCAGCAGTAGGACCGACTGAGTCACCTGCGTTATCACCTGTACAGTCTGCAATAACACCCGGGTTTCTCGGGTCATCTTCTTTAATTTTGAATTGAATCTTCATTAAGTCAGAACCGATATCGGCAATCTTTGTGAAGATACCGCCGGCTACACGAAGTGCAGATGCACCTAAAGATTCACCGATAGCAAAACCGATGAAGCAAGCGCCTGCTATTTTGCCGGGGACAAACAACAGGATAACCAGCATCATAATCAATTCAACACTTACAAGCAGAACGCCGATACTCATACCTGCTTTCAAAGGAATATTGAGTACATTGAGCGGTTTTCCTTGCAATGATGCGAATGCAGTTCTTGCGTTAGCCAGAGTATTCATTCTGATACCGAACCATGCTACGCCGTATGAACCGAGAATACCGATTACAGACCATGCCAGAATTACTAATACGCTTTTGATTGGCATACCTTGAAGATAACCGAAGTAGAACGCAATACATATAGCGATTAACGCTTCAAGGATGAGTAAAAATTTACCTTGTTGAATGAGGTAAGTTTTACAAGTTTCAAAAATTGTATTACCAATTTCTGCCATAGCGGGGTGAACTTTGTAATTTTTGACCTTGATAAATTCGATCAAGCCAAAAACTAACCCGAGCACTGAAATTCCAATACCGACAAGCAGCAGATGATAGCTGTGGGTATTGGCTTGCAGATTAGGTACAACCAGATCTGCTTCTCCTGCGAATGCAGAAGCGGTTGACATAAGCATAGCGAACATTGATAGTACGCCGGCTTTTAGCCAACCTGACCATTTTTCTAACTGAGCCATTTTCTTCTCCTTCTAAACTATCCGTAAAAAATAGCTTTAACTAACCCTTAAACCAATTCTACATTAAAATTTCTCATGTGCAAGTTAATTAAGCTGTTATAACTTTTTGTTTGCATTTTTTTTAGATAAGTGGTATGATATCTTTTACATCTCTGTTGATATGTGGGAACAAAAAGGCTGTATTTGCTGTCTATGTGTTTGAATTATATAAATTTGACTGAAATCGATTTATTAATATTTATTACAAAACAAGCAATTTTCTGTTGAGAAATTTGTTTATATAAGTGTGAAGGTGTAATGTCTATTTGTGTGAAAGGAAGCAATAAATGTTAGAAAAAATCAAAGAGTTTGTGCAAACATTTGTCATGGGTTTTTACGAAGTTGCTCCGGTTTATGTGTGTGTTGAAACCGA
>CASEVT010000009.1 GCA_949291445.1 uncultured bacterium
GCTTGTTTTTCAACGATTGACTGAGATTGCATTGCCATATATGAAAGCTCGTTTGTAATGAATGTTAACTCAAGTTCTACATCTGATCTTCTTGATAAAAGGTTTAATTCTGTACATTGTGAAATTGCGAACGGCATCTTTAATTCCTCTTGTTATATATCTCGTATATATATAAACTCAGAAAGTATATAAAAATTGCTTTTTTGTATATACTTTTCTTAATATTTCGTTACATTAATAGTTAAACACTGGTAATATCAAGAAAAAACAGTATAAGAAATAAATCAAGTGTGGAACAAATGCAGCAAAGAACCGTCAACTAAAATACAAAAAGTGCCCGACATTCAATCGGACACTTTGCAAAAAACTTATTTTAAATGCACTACTGAGCTGCTTTGCCTTCCATGAAAGTCGGAATAGCGATGAAAGCCAAGTACATTAATAAGCCAAATGCTACTAAACTCAGAATTTCCATGATGCACCTTCTTCTATTTAATACCTGTACATGTATATAATGCCCATTTTTTTTTTATTTAAACATAAAACGAGGGATTGTTAAGAAAAATTAATATAAATAATGTAGATGGAGTAGACTTTAAATTATAATAGTGAGGAAGCAATGAAAAAAGAATTGATAAAAAAGTTATTTTCGAACATGTGTTGTTCAGCTTGTCGCAGCGATTTTACAGAAGAAAGTCTAAAAATAATACGACAAGAAAACGACCTGTATGTAGTGCAGTTAACCTGTCAAAAATGCGGCAAGTCTTTTGGAATAGCCCTTTTCGGACACTGTTCGTTGAAAAACAACTACACAGAAGACAGTGATGAACTGGTTTTAGAAATACAAGAAGGACCCGCCCCCATCGGAATTGATGATGTACTTGATGCACACAAATTCATTAAGAATCTCGAAGAAGACTGGCAAAAATATATTCCGGAGAATTTAAAAAAGTAAATTTAAAATACGAACCTTTTCGCTAATTAAAATCATCAGGAATAGAGTCCAAAAAGCTATTGCCAGAAGGAGCAGAAGAGGAATTAGCCTCAGGAATAACCGTTGCGGGGACTTTGGATTGAGCAGGAGAAGATGTGTTTACTTTATTTTGAGAAGCCGGTTGAGGATTTACGTTTTGCAATTTTGAGTCAAATCCGGCACTTTCATTGATTTTCTTAACAGAGCCAAGCGGATTCACCCAGGTAAAAGACTTTATAGATTTAATACTTTGAGGTTCGCCGTTTATTAGGACTCTGAAATTTTTAGCGTCGCCGGCACCGGAAGAGAGCGGAGGAATCTTGGATATATCCATTTGAGGCAACTCCGTATTACAAGAATTGAACAATTTTTCAATAGTCGAGCCATAATTTGTATGCTCATCGAGCAGATTTTTCAATGTCAAATCACCAAGCGGTCCAATGGAATCAGACACATCTGGCGAAACTTTTCCGAGAATCTCCAGATCAACAATCTGAGTAAGCATATTAACATTACCGCTGACATACATACTCATTTGAGGTCCAGATGACAACAAAGGTGTAAATCGAATATACCCGTTGTCAAATTTTAATCTGCCTTTCAGATAATCAACATAACCCGTATTTTTCGGAGCAATAGCACGTTTTGCACTGTTTAAACTGGCATAGATAACCTTTTGAGAGAGCAAGTTCTGTGCGTGCAAAAAATGTTCAAATTGCCCGAGCGGCCCGAGTAATGCCTTTGAAACCAATATATCAGCAGTACCGCGCATAGTCTTAAGCTGTTGTACCTCACTGACCCCTGACATTGAAATATCAGAGTCAAAATCAAGTTTACCTGATATCTGACTATCAAGAGGAAAAATAGCAACCGCCGCCAATGCAGCATCAAGACCTCTGGCTTGGATTTTTGCGACTGTTGAAAGATAAGCAAGGTTATAAGTCAAATTGGCAGCCACATTCCCGCCATAAGCATTGGCTCTGACGTTATCAAAAGACAGTATGTTACCCCTCAACCTTAAATCTGAAGAGAGATTGGAGAGTTTTATTCTGTTTAATTTTAGGTTTTTAACGTTGACTTTACCACGCTTAACATCAAAAAACGGTGCACTGCCCGGAGCATACTTTGCTTGCGGCAGGCTTAAAGAAAGTCTTATTAAATCCTCAATATCAATATTCTCAGCTACTACTGTCAAATTATCTAATGACTTAGTTTTAAAAAGCTCAATACCTGTATCAGCATATAAATTTAATAAACTATTACCTATTTTGACATTTGAGAAAAATAATTTCACCAACTTTTTTTCCAGCCTCAAATCAATATTTTTAACGTAAAGATTCGATGCATACAGTTCACAAATATGCAACACCCCCTGAAGCTCAGGAGATTCTATATTTTTAGTCAACCGCAATTCACCTTTAAGAGAAGCATTTTTCACAGGTTCAAAAGAAATTTTTACAAACTCCGGCACGGACAAAGTCAAATTTAATCGTCCGGAGTCTATGGAACCGGAAATAGAAATTATTTTTTTTAAAGAAGAAGTTTTAAGTTTGTCGGAAAGCTTTATACTCGCAGGAGGGAGATACAAACCTGTATCCTCGAATTTTACGAGATTATTGACAATTTTGAGATTCAAATGAAAAACAGAATTGCCAAGTTCCTTCATCAAAAAAGGAGCAAAATAAGCCTCTTTTGATGCAAGTATATTAGATTCAAGCTGCAAAGTCCGGTTTTTGAAGGTAATTTGCATACCCAAAGGCAACACACCCTTTGAACAGACAGAAACGGAATCCGGAATAAAAGCGCGCAAAACACGTGTATCAACAGTTCCGAAAAGTCTTAAAGAGGCATTCAATGAGGGTTTTAAATAATCATTGACTGACCCTGACAATGTCACAGAAGCTTTATCATAAACTATTTTTGCAGGTAAAATATTTATGTTTTTTTCATTAAATATTGCCTCCAGCTTATCAGCATTTATACTATCCGGAAAAGCCTTGTTTTGAATCCGTATATTTTTAACGGACAAAGTGCCGTCATACTTTTCAACAGAAGCATTTTTAATTTTCGATTCAATTTGGTCGATATAGAATTTAGACGAACTCTTATCATGTGCAGCGACAAACTTGGTGATCAATATCTCTATATTCGGTTTTACAGAATTTAATGACCCTTTAACTATCGCATTCATTGAAAATGTACCGCTTAGCACTTTTAAGTCTTTATAAGGTCTCAAAAACTCAAACGCATTCATTATATTGGCTAAATTAAGTTTATCAGCAATCAAAATGAGATCGCAGTTCGCATCAGAATCAATTTTGCCGCTTAATTTTGCAAGTTGATTGTTAATCAACATTCGTGAGCTGTTCACAAGAACATTATTATTGGCAAAATCAATATCGGCTTGAATACTTGAAATATTGAACGGCAAATTTTTATGTTTAATCCGAGCATCAGAAATCTTTAAATTGCCGGAAGATTTTATTTTTTTTAAGTCGGTTTCAAGCTCAAAATCAGCAATTGCATATCCTGAAGCCGAAAATTCATCTAAATTATTCGGAATACAAAAAATATCCGCAAGCGCTGTAAGAATTGGTTGCAAATTCGCAAGATGAATCATTTTTGTACTGCATTTTAAATATATCTTATTTAAAGGGTTTATATTAAATTTTGAACTGATAAGCGCCTTTTCATTTTTGCTCGCGTAAAACTCCGATTGCAACACAGCAGTATTCTTATCAATTAATATGTGAAAATAGCTTGATGGGAGGCGCTTCTTGTCAGCAATAAAAGTAAACTTATCAATATTAACATGACCGGAGATTTCGTTTTTGCCCTGAGACAGAATCTTAAGATTAACATCTAAAACACCCCGTGGTCTGTGTTTTTCAAAATTGTCAACGGAAATATGGATCGGCTTAATTTTCAAATTCCTGAAGAATTTGTCATCAACTGACAATTTTAAATTATAGTCAAAATATTTGTCATCAAAATAATATAAACCGCCGGCAGCGGAGATTAAATCAAGATTTGATAACTTGCCTTTAGCAATTTTAAAATTTTTAGCACAAATCTTGAATTTTTTTGCGGAAGCCTCATCTTTGACTTTCACAAGCACCTCATCAAACACAACCTGCGGCAATTTATCAGAAAACTTGAGCATTGAATTTTCGTCAGGCTTATAGTGTTTTTCAAGATAATCCTGTATCGAGAATTTTCCGTTTTTAAGGAGCTTAGTTGAAATTTGAAGCTTTGAACAGGTAATTTTTTGGAGCCGAAACTCTTTTTTTAAAAGAGCAAGCGTAGAAAAATCGAGATCAACATCTTTCATATCCAGCACCTGAATCTTGCTTGGGTAGTAAATTTCAACTTTTTGAGCCTTGAGTGTAATATTCAAAGATGGTGATACAGCGACTTTATACCCCTTTATACGAAGTTCTAAAGCGCAATTTTTCTTAAACTCTTCAGCAATCAAGCCTGAATAATCTTTGGAATTAAGAGCAAATGGCAAGAAAACGTATAACAAGAGATAACAAAATCCTCCCAACGCAATCAAAACTAAAAGAATATTTCTCAATGGCAATAAAAATTTATTCATAAGGCTATTATAAAATTTTTTTTGAGTATAAGATACATATTAAAAAATTGTAATGATCACAAATAAGATCTTGAAAAGAAAATATATTTGATAAAATATAATAAGCGAGGCAAATATGCAGCTAGAATATCTATATTCAAAAATACACAGAGCCACCGTAACCGATGCAAACCTTGAATATGTCGGCTCGATAACGATTGACGAGGAATTGATGGAAGCCGCCAATCTGCAAGAAGGACAAAAAGTTGATATCCTTGACATAAACAATGGTGAACGCTTTCAAACATACGTAATAAAAGGCAAAAGAGGGCTCAAAGATATATGTCTGAATGGTGCAGCAGCACGCAAAGTACAAGTCGGCGATAAGGTCATCATTGTATCATACGCTATGATGACGCCCGAAGAAAAAGCTGACTTTTCTCCGAGCATAGTAATGGTTGATGATGAAAATAATATTGTTAACAAAAATGAACTGCTGAAAACGGGAAAATATAGCACTCTTTGTGTAAATAACATTTAAACAGAAACCGTCAAAATTAATTTTGTTCGGTTTTTGTTTTATAATAATCAGAAATAAGTAAAATATAACCCCCCCAAAAAACAGGAAATGAAAAAGTGCAAAGTACAATCACAAGAAAAAATACAGCATCCGTAAAAACAAAAATCCTGACACCGTATGTTGAAATGAGATTAAACAGGCTGTTTTACGACGAGTTAAACACTAAAGATTCAATATTCATAAAATTCGATAAGAAAATAATAAGAAAATTAGCAAGCTTCATTTCAGGAGAAACAAAAAGAGCCTGTGCAATAGGGATTGCAGGCGAGACAGCCAGCGGAAAATCAACAATAGCATATGATATTATAGACACAATCAACGCATTTTCAACAGAATATTGTGTAGAAAACGCCATCACCAGAGTAAACACTGATGATTATTACTATGACCGTTCTGAGATGGTAAAAAAAGCAGGCAGTTTTGCAGAATTTGCAAAACATTACGATCTGGATATTCCGGAAGCACAAGAACTCGATTTAATGGCATACCACATAAAACAGCTGTTATGCGGAAGAAAAGTGTATTTACCGAAATACGATTTGTCAGGCACGGCAAAACGGGTTGACAACTGCACATTAGCCTACCCGTCCAAGGTTGTAATATCAGAAGGACTGTTCACATTGACAGAAAAAATTGCCGAAGCTTTTGACATAAAGATCTATGTGCATGTATCTCACAAAGTTCAAAAAGAAAGATTTTATAAAAGGGCGAATGAACGGAATCTTGGGGACTCAGCCGACGAAGTGTATAAAAATGCCTCAGAAAAAGCAAAAATATACATCCATCCTACTTCTCAAACTGCCGATATAATCTTGAGCGGAGAAGCTGAAAGACAAAGATATAAAGTGTTTATTAACAGAATTTTGTGCCTTATTGAAGAGTTACATCATAAGGATCTGGTACTTTTCTAATGGATTTATGCGTATTTCAAGGAACATTCAACCCGATTCACAATGCACATTTAAAAATATGTGAATATATAAAAGAAAACACAAATTGCGAAAAGATCATTTTAATTCCTGCAAAAAAGCCGCCGCATAAAGAATA
>CASEVT010000010.1 GCA_949291445.1 uncultured bacterium
GCCGACTACTTTGAAGAAAATATCAAAACCGGAAACTGGATGATACAACAAATAGATCCTGCCAATCCCGGAGAATGGACCGATGTATCAGTAGCCGGAAGCACTTTTATTTACCAAGGTGCAGACTCGACAGATTTTCAAATAGCAGCTGCTGACTATGACGCTGAAGTTGACAGACTTGAAAGTATTGACAAACGCTTCGATATGAGAATACAACAATTGTCCACAGAACAAAAAGCCATAGAAAATGAAATGGACTCTGTTAAAAAAGTTATCGACAAGAACATTGAAGAAACTTTCAAAACTTTCGGTTAATAGTTTCTTATCAACCCTGCATTCAAAAATTAAAACAAGGTGTGTATTCACCAACTTTTATACCGTTTTCGGTATAAACACCGGAGTCAAAGTATTTAAGGAGATTTGAATTGATGGACACATTGCTAATCCAATTAAGTTGCCTAATAGCCTCAAGCGCAATAATAGTTCTAGCCTTCATGTCGGCATCAATAACTTTGAGAACAAGAGCTTCATTTGAAAGAGTATTTACAGCAACACACAGACCACCGGCACCAACTTTTGCAACAATATGATCACAAATCCGCATAAGGTTAGTATCCAACCGATTTTCCCCACCGACAAAATACGGATTCATTCTCATTGCATCAGTCAAGAATGAGTGCATTTTTACAAGATTTAAAAACCCAAAGCCCAATCCAAACAATGATGTAGCCCAATTAGGCGCCCCGCAGCCGTCCACCGTTGAGTTCAATCCTACCTCATTACACATAAACTCCAATTTAGACAAAATGTATTTTTGCAAAGGATGTTCCATAGATAGATAATTTTCAATATCCCAACCATTTTGACGACAAATCATCAACATCAACACATGTTTTCCGGAACAATTGTTGTGTAGAGGCGAAAAGACTTTCAAATCATCAAAATTATTTAACGGAGGAATAATTGGACATTTCAAGTCAGATTCTTTCAAGTCGGCTTTTTCCAGCAATCCCTTTAACACTTCAATATGACAGCTTTCACCGGTATGAGAGCCACAACATACAGCCAACTCTGCCTGTGAGAGTTCATAGAAATTATGTGTATTAAAATCAGCCACAATACTTGCCTGCAAAGGTTTTGAGCAAGAACGATGAAAAAAAGGATAACCATTATCCTCGCCGACACTGGTTTTTACACCATCTATACTACAAACAAGAATTAAACCGTAAAACTCTAACTCTACCAAACCTGCTCTACATTCAGTCAAAAGACATTGCGGTTTAAATAACGTCATTATTATTGCGCCTTATTTTTGCTTTGTATGTTGAAAATCGCTCTGAGTTTTTCTTTCAAAATGACATTTTCTTTTGCCAATTTTTCCATTTTTAACTGTATTTCTCTATAATTAACCCCGCCGGAATCAGCAGATTTGGACAAATCCAAAGTCGGAATAAATCTCTTTTCACACTCACCTTTGATTTGCAATATTTTTTTAATATCGTCAGGGACAATATACCCCATCTCAACAAGAACAGCTCCCAATTGTTTATATGAATGAGTATCTGTATTTAATTCCTTCTGACGGCGCAAAGCAGCCTCCAACTGGTCTACGTTAATCATATTTATTCTCTTAACATACTCACCCAGGCGGATTTCATTACCTAGATAAAAAATTGACGCGTTGACGTAAATATTTTCCGGCTTTTTAATATATTCATTTTTTATGCAAAAAGATAAAAGTCTTGAGCATTCTGAAAGAGTCCAGAAATTTCTCAAAGTAATATCGATAACTCTGAGCCTTTCATTGGCAGTAGATAAAAATTTATATACATTGATCTCATGCCCATGTTCATGAGTTTCAATCTCCTTGCGCCCCTTAAACGTAAGTTCGGGAACATAAAGCGCGTAAACATCAGCATCATCTGTATCAGAAATATTCGGAATTATACTTTCTAAATTTCGACGAATATCATGCCAAATTACCTCCTGTACCCAGACAGGTGAATCTAATATCGTCTTGATAAGTAACCGCAAATTCTTATCCATAACATCCATTTACTTGTAACACTCATAACTTAATAATATAATAACATTACATAGTTATTTTAGAAATAGTA
>CASEVT010000011.1 GCA_949291445.1 uncultured bacterium
GCAACTTCAAACTATGGGAGAAAGTTATATTGTGCCTGTGATAATCGGTGCAAATAATGATGCGTGCAAAGTTTCGGAAAAGCTAATGGAGCAGGGTTATTATTTACTCCCTTTAAGACATCCTACTGTGCCTGTAAATACTGCAAGATTAAGGGTCTCTTTGCGTGCCGATCTGGAGTTTTCTGACTTAAATTTTGTTGAGATGATTTAAAATCCTTTTTAATATAAAAATTTTGATGTTAAAATATTTTTATTGAGAGATATATATATAAAGGAATGAATATGCAAGAACAACAGAATTCATCACAAAGTGCAATAAGAAATACAAGAATACAAAAATTGGCAGATCTGGCGGATAAGGGGATTAATCCGTATCCTTATTCTTTTGATAAAAATGCGTCGGCAAAACATTTGCAGGAAAAATATGCAGCGCTTGAAAACGGAGAAGAAACAAATGATGCGTATGCTGTTGCCGGACGCGTTATGGCAATGCGTAATTCCGGAATGTTTATAGATTTGATGGATGATTCCGGTAAAATTCAAATTTTTTGTCACAAAGAAAATATGGATGAGGAAAAACTTAAAACTCTTAAACTCGTCGATATAGGAGATATTGTTGGATTCTATGGAACTATAAGAAGAACTCCTCGTGGCGAGTTGAGTATAAAAGCTAACGATTACAAAATATTGTCCAAGTCACTTCTTCCTCTTCCGGAAAAATTCCACGGATTGACGGATGTTGAAACAAGATATAGACAAAGATATGTCGATTTGATAATGAATGAGGATGTTCGTGATACGTTCAGAAAAAGAAGTTTGATTATTCAAAAAATAAGAGAATACCTTACTAACCTCGGATTTTTGGAAGTCGAAACACCAATGCTGCAAACTCAAGCAGGCGGTGCAAGTGCAAGACCGTTTATTACTCATCATAATGCTCTGGATATGGATATGTATATGAGGATTGCGCCTGAATTACACTTGAAACGTCTTTTGGTTGGCGGGTTGAGCGAAAAGATATTTGAACTTAACAGAAACTTTAGGAATGAGGGAATTGATACTCGCCATAACCCAGAATTTACAATGCTTGAACTCTATCAAGCGTATGTCGATTACAACGAGATGATGGCATTGATCGAAAATATGGTTTCTTCAATCGCACAAGATGTTCTCGGTACCATGAAGATTACATATCAAGGCAAGGAGATTGACCTTACACCACCGTGGGACAGAAAAACTATGGTCGGTGCAATAAAAGAATATACCGGTGTGGATTTTGGAGAGATTTATACCGTTGAAGATGCCCGTAAAAAAGCACGTGAAATTGGTATTGACGCCGATGAATGTGAAAATTGGGGCAAGGTTTTGGATTTAATATTTGAAGAACGTGTTGAGCCAAAATTAATTCAACCGGTGCATATCATAGATTACCCGAGAGATATATCCCCGCTGGCAAAAGTCCATAGAGATAACGACCGTTTAACAGAACGATTTGAAACCCGTGTTAACGGATGGGAAATCTCCAATGCATTTTCAGAACTTACCGATCCTATCGATCAAAGAACGAGATTCGAAGCACAAGCCAAGGCGAAAGCTGCTGGTGATGAAGAAGCTATGGAGATTGATGAGGACTTTATCACAGCTCTTGAATACGGAATGCCACCTGCAGGCGGTATGGGCATAGGTATAGATAGATTGGTAATGCTGCTTACTGACTCTTCCACAATCCGTGACGTAATTGCGTTCCCGACAATGAGAAAATTATAAGGATTAAAATATGTCAAAAACAGCTATAATCATACCGTCTCGCTATGCATCAACACGCTTGCATGCAAAACCGTTGATCGAAGTTGGAGGGAAACCTATTATACAATGGGTTTATGAAAAGGCGTCCAGAGCAAAGCTTGCTGATTCTGTGATTATAGCTACCGATCACGAAAAAATTTATGATTGCGCAAAATCCTTTAATGCTTGCGTTGAAATGACCAGAGTTGATCATAAGTGTGGCTCTGATAGGATAGCAGAAGTTGCACAGCGACATCCGGAATTTGAGTATATTGTGAATCTTCAAGGTGATGAACCGATGATTACGCCGGAAAGTATCGATGAAGCTATATCTGCTTTGAAAAATAATTCTTGTGCCGATATTTCTACGTTGCTTCGTAAAATAACTACCGAAGAAGAATTAAATAACCCTAATTTGGTGAAATGTGTGGTGGATAATGATGGATTTGCGCTTTATTTCTCACGCTCGAAAATTCCGTATGAAAGAAATCTTAATGAAGCTACATTCTATGCTCATATAGGTTTGTACGGATATCGCAGAGAGTCGTTGTTTAAGATGACACAATTGCCTCAAACAATGCTTGAAAAGGCGGAGAGTCTCGAGCAGCTTCGTGCTTTGCAGTCCGGTATGAAAATTGTGACTTCTGTTGTTGATTTTATTCCGATTGGAATCGATACAAAAGAAGATATTGAGGCGTTTCAAAAAGCGGTTGCTGCGCTTAAGTAGTTCTGTTGTGCAAAAAAAAAGCTTAATCTTGCGATTAAGCTTTGGAATGAAATTTCTTTGCATTCCTCGTCTGTGAAGTGTGTGAAAGTATGAAAGTAAATGAAGTAAATGAAGTAAATGAAGTAAGTGTAAGAAGTGTAAATTATGTGCGTTTAGTTTTTTTAATTCTCTGATTTTTCTCGTAAATTGTTGTTGTGGTTTTGTATAGTCTCTAATTCTCTTGTGGTCTGTGTTTAACCGATTTGGTTTTTGTATCTCTCGTACTTATATAAAAAAATTTTTATATAAAAAATTGCTCTTTTTTATTTTGTTTGTATATAATTTCGTAATATTTCTTAATATAGCAAGTGAAATTGATTAATATAAAAGGTTTTTGGGGATATGTCGTATAGTTTTAAATTTATTTGTAGTAAAATTTTTGTATAAAGTATATGAAAAAGGGAAATGAATATGTCTGAAATATTAACAGGTGCGCAAATAAGAGAAGCATTTTTGAAGTTTTTTGAGGAGAAACACCAGTCTACCAGAGTTCCAAGTTCAAGTCTGGTACCTGATAATCCGACAGTTCTGTTGACAACAGCCGGAATGTTGCAGTTTGTACCGATATTTTTAGGTTATGAAGAACCACCGTATAGTCCGGCAAGAGCTACAAGTTGTCAAAAGTGTGCCAGAGCGGGCGGAAAAGATTCTGATATTGAAAATGTCGGCAGAACACCCAGACATCATACTTTTTTTGAAATGCTCGGAAATTTCAGTTTCGGCGATTACTATAAAAAAGAAGTAATCCCTTGGGCATGGGATTTTGTTACAAATTACTTAAAACTTGATAAGAATAGATTATACGTGACAATCTATGAGACAGACGATGAGGCATTCGATATTTGGACAAAAGATGTGGGTGTGCCTGCCGAGCGGATTTTTAGAAAAGGCAAAAAGGATAATTTTTGGGGTCCGGTTTCTGATGTGGGATCTTGCGGTCCTTGTTCAGAAATACATTACGACTTGGGTGAAGAGCTTAAATGCTGTGATGATTGCTCAGTCGCTACTTGTGAATGTGATAGGTGGGTTGAGATATGGAATCTGGTGTTTACCGAGTTGTTTAAGGATAAGGAAGGTAATTATACTCCGTTGGAAAAGAAAAATGTTGATACTGGAATGGGGCTTGAACGTATAACAATGGTTGTTCAAGGTAAGACGTCAACATTTGAGACGGATCTTTTGAAACCTATATTGGATAAAGTTTCACAAATGTCCAATGTAGAGTATAAATCCAGCGAAAAAACAGATATTTCGCTCAGAATAATTACGGATCACGCAAGATGTGTATCATTTATGATCTCAGACGGAATAGTTCCTGGTAATGAGGGAAGAAATTATGTTTTAAGAATGATCTTAAGACGTGCACTTCGCCATGGTAAGATGCTTGGTTTGGAATTGCCGTTTTTGTACAAGCTTGTTGACACGGTTGTGGATAACTACAAGGAGGCTTATCCTGAGCTTGAAACAAACAGAGAAAAGATTAGAGCCGTTGTTCAGAAGGAAGAAGAAAAGTTTAAAATGACTTTGGACAGAGGTCAGAAGCTGCTTGATGATATTTTGGCTTCCAATCCGTCAAAAATAAGCGGCGAGGATGCGTTTAAGCTTTATGATACTTTTGGATTTCCGCTTGAGTTGACGGTTGAAATAGCTGAAGAAAAAGGAATAAGCGTAGATAAAGAAGGTTTCGCTGCTTGTATGCAAGAACAAAAAGAACGTGCAAAGGCTGCTGCACAAAAGATTATTCTTACTGATGATCTTGTTTATATTGATATAGAAAAAGACAAAGGTGAAACAGATTTTGTCGGTTATGTCGAAAACACTGCAGTTGCAAGGATTGTTGGAATTGTGTCTGATACAAACAGGATTGAAAGTGCCGATGAGGGAGAAACGGTTGATATTATACTGGATAAAACCCCGTTTTATGCAGAATCAGGCGGTCAGGTCGGCGATACCGGAGTTATTGAAGGTGAGAATTTCAAGGCTGAAGTTTTGAATACGTTTAAGGTAGACAAACTCTGGGCGCATAGGGTAAAAATTTTGGAAGGTACAGCAAAAGTCCAAGAACAAGTTAGGGCTGTGATTGATACAGAACGGAGAAAAGAAATAGCCATCCATCACACGGCTACTCACCTATTGCAGGCAGCATTGATAAAGGTATTGGGCTCAGAAGTAAAACAGGCAGGTTCTCAAGTTGAACCGGATAAAACCCGGTTTGATTTTTCGTTCGGTCGTGCAATGACAGCAAATGAAATTTCTCAGGTTGAAGAGTTGCTGAACAAGTGGATATCCGAGGGAATAGAACGTCATACCGAGGTTATGGATATTGAAGAGGCGCAAAAAACAGGTGCAATGGCATTGTTCGGAGAAAAATACGGCGACAAGGTCAGAGTCGTTTCGGTCGGAAATATATCTAAAGAGCTGTGCGGCGGTACGCATGTGGATAATACTTCACAAATCCGTTTGGCAAAGGTTGTTCAAGAATCTGCAATATCTGCCGGCTCAAGAAGGATAGAGATAGTCTGTTCGAATGCGGCATTTGATTATCTTAACCAAAAAGCAGTTCAACTCGATAAATTGGCACATAAATTTAAATCTAAACCCGAAGAGGTTGAAGAACGTGTTGAAAAACTGTCAGAGGAAAATAAGGCACTGAATAAAAGGATTGCGGATTTGCAAGAGATAGCTGCAAAGGCAAGACTTACAACAATAGAAACTAAGGCACAAAATATTGCAGACGGCAGAATGGTCATCACAAAGATAGATAACTTTGAACCTGCAATGGTTAAAAGTGCCGTGGAAATGCTCTCAGACAGGTTTGGAAAATATATTATCGTAATGGCATCAGTAAAATCAGACGGATTGTTCGTTATGGTGAAAGTGTCCGAGGATTTCGTTAAAAAAGGTGTAAACGCAGGTAAGATAGTTTCTCAAATTACCAGCGCTTGCAACGGAAAAGGCGGAGGTCGTCCGAATTTTGCTCAAGGTGCAGCTTCAGATTGCACAAAACTTGATGCGGCACTTGCCTGCGTTGAATCTGAAATTAAATCGCTTGTTATCTAAGCTAGTGAATGGCATTTATAACGGGTTTTTAATATTTTCTTTAAAATTTTTTGTTTTTATGTAAAAATTTTCATAAGATGGCAATATGCTGTTTAATCGTAGTAATAATAGATAAAAGGGAAAACAAAAATGGCAAGACAAGTTCCATTAGAAAAAGTAAGAAACTTCGGTATTGCGGCGCACATTGACGCAGGTAAGACAACAACAACCGAACGTATATTATTTTACACGGGAAAAACTCACAAAATAGGTGAAGTACACGACGGTGCAGCGGTTACAGACTTTATGGACCAAGAACGTGAACGTGGTATTACAATCCAATCTGCAGCAGTAACTGCAATGTGGAAGGGACATCAATTAAATATTATTGACACCCCCGGTCACGTGGATTTCACAATTGAAGTTGAACGTTCATTGCGTGTATTGGATGGTGTGGTCGCAGTATTTTGTGCAGTAGGCGGTGTGCAGTCTCAATCTGAAACAGTTTGGAGACAGGCAAACAGATATGAAGTACCGAGAATGGTTTTTGTTAACAAAATGGACAGAACCGGTGCAAATTTCTATCGTGTAGTCGATCAATTAAGAAACAGATTGGGCGCAAATGCTCATCCGATCCAATTGCCGATTGGTGCTGAGGATCAGTTTAAGGGGATTGTAGACCTTCTTGATATGAAAGCACATATTTATACTAACGATCTTGGTACTGATATAAAAGTTGAAGAAATACCCGCAGATATGGTTGATAAAGCAAATGAATACCACGCTGCATTGGTGGAAGCAATTTCTGAACACGATGATGATTTGATGATGAAATATCTTGAAGGTGAAGAACCGACAATAGAAGAATTGCAAAAAGTTCTCAGAAAAGCGGTTTGCGATAACAAAATTGTTCCGGTATGTTGCGGTACGGCGTTTAAAAACAAAGGTGTTCAATTATTATTAGACAACGTAGTTGCATACATGCCGTCACCTGTTGATGTAAAAGCAATTGAAGGTGAGCTTGAAGACGGAACAAAAGTGGAAAGACATTCATCAGAAGATGAACCGTTCTCAGCGTTGGCATTTAAGGTAATGACTGACCCGTATGTAGGACGTCTTACATTCCTTCGTGTATATTCAGGAAAACTTTCTGCCGGTTCATATGCATTGAATGCTACAAACGGCAAGAAAGAACGTATTTCAAGATTGGTACAAATGTATGCCGATCAAAGAAATGAAATTTCAGAAGTTTATGCAGGTGATATTTGTGCGGCTGTCGGTTTGAAAGATACGACAACAGGTGATACATTGTGTGATGAAAAGGCACCTATAATTCTTGAAAAAATGACATTCCCTGAACCTGTAATTTCTGTTGCAATTGAACCTAAAACAAAAGCAGACCAAGATAAGATGGGTATTGCCCTTCAAAAATTGGCGGAAGAAGATCCATCATTCAGAGTTAAATCTGATACAGAAACAGGTCAGACAATTATCTCCGGTATGGGTGAGTTGCACCTCGATATTATTGTTGACCGTCTGTTGAGAGAATTTAAGGTCGATGCAAATGTAGGTAAACCACAAGTTGCTTACAGAGAAACAATCAGAGGCACTGCTGATCAAGATTCTAAATTCATCCGTCAATCAGGTGGTAAAGGTCAATATGGACACGTTAAAATTCAAATTGAACCGGCAGAAGAAAATGCAGGATTTGTATTTGAAAATAAAATTGTCGGTGGTGCTATACCTAAAGAATATATTGAACCGGCAAGAAAAGGTATGGAAGAAGCCCTAGAAGGCGGTATTTTAGCCGGATTCCCGATGATTGACGTTAAGGTAACACTGTATGACGGTTCATACCACGAAGTCGACTCTTCAGAAATGGCGTTCAAGATTGCAGGTTCTATGGCAATCAAAGATGGTGCTAAAAAAGCTCAGCCATGCATACTTGAACCTATGATGAAGGTTGAAATCGAAATTCCGGAAGAATTCACCGGTACAATTATCGGCGACATTTCAAGAAGAAGAGGTCGTGTAGAAGGTCAAGAACCTCAAGGCAATACCGGTAACGTAATTGTAAGAGCAGTTGTACCTCTTGCAAATATGTTCGGTTACGCAACTGATTTGAGAAGTAATACTCAAGGTCGCGGTACTTTCTCAATGGAATTCCAGAAATACGAACAAGTTCCGGCAAACATCGAAAAAGAAATTATCGAAAAATCCGGAGCAAGTAAGTAGAATAAAACAATACAATCATAAAAAACGAAAACGGCGAGAGTTTGAACTCCCGCCGTTTTCGTTAACATTTTAAAACTATTCACAACACACAAACTCATGCTAAAATAATAACTACAAACCATTAAAAGTAACGCTTATGAAAGGAATGATGATGAGAGAAAAGAGAGGCTTTACCTTAGCAGAAGTATTAATTACTCTGGGAATTATTGGTGTCGTTGCCGCACTAACTGCCCCGGCACTGGTTCAGAATGCAGGTACCGCTAAAATTGGTCCAACATTATCTAAAGTTGTTGCAACACTTGAGAACGCAAACGAACAAATGCTTCATGACAATGAGGCAACTAATATAGCAAAAATTGCCGAGACTGAGTTAGAATACATGGAACTCTTATCAAAACAGATTCAAGGCAGTTCATATGAGTCTACCAAGATTGGTTCCGGCTCTTATAAAACAACGCATTATGAGTATGATGGTACTACAGCTCAAATATACGGATATGTATTCCATTTCGCTGATGGAATAGATCTTGTATATAATGATGTAGAGTCATATGTTGAAGGGAATTATGGTTCTTACTCTCCGAAGGGAACTTTTAAAGGACCTTATTGTACAATATGGGTTGATGTAAATGGACTTAATACTAAACCCAATAGAAGCGGCAAAGATCGTTTTCTGTTTGTTCAAGATAAAGCCGGTTCGGTAATACCGAGCGGCGGACAAACTTCTGCCTGGTTGAACGATGAAGAGCAAGCCGGATACCTTGGAGAAGGTAACGCTGCTTGTAATGAAAATAAAGTCGGAACGGGTAACGGATGTGCAGGTTCTATCTTTGATAATAATATGAAGGTAATATATCAATAATTTTGGAGTTATATTCTAGAATTCTATTTAGCAATAGATAAGCCTTAGAATTAGTCTAAGGCTTATCTATTTTAATTATTTTCTATTTTTTCATCCTATATTTCAATCCAAACTTAATTAAATTATTAATAAAACTTTGGGGTAATTTTGATATAATACTCGCTATAAACGCATCAAACCCCACTGTATATGATAATTTTGGATACCGTGCTCTATCAGCTTTTAATATCACATCTACAACCTTTTCAACGGAAAGCCCTCTGGTTTCGTTTTTCTGCGCATTAGAAATTAAATAGCGCATCTCATCTACATAATCCTTACAATTATCGAAATATTTTGAATTTTCCTGTATTGATTTTCCCCATAGAGGCGTAGCTATTACTCCAGGTTTTATTGATACAACTTGAATATTTTTCTTATTTTCTATCAATAGTGAGTTGAAGAACATGTCCAAGCATCTTTTTGATGCACAATACGGAGAAATAAATGGAAAAATTCCAAAACTTGCCATTGAGCTTATATTAATAATCTTACCATCAGTAAGAATATCCAGCAGCCTTTTTGAAAGTTCAAGGTGTCCGAATACATTAACATCAAACTGCCTTTTTATTTCATCCATCTCAATATTTTCTACAGGACCTGCTACTACACAACCTGCAATATTTATAAGAGTATCAACCTTGGTACACTTAGACAAAATATAGTCAGCTGCATACTTAATTGTTTCCGGTCGAGTATAATCAATATAAAATGGATAAATATTAGAAGAAATTTCTTTTAAAGTCTTTTCATGTTCCTGGTTCCTGTATCCAGCAAATACAATATTATCTTCTGCTATTCTATTCAAAAGAGCTCTGCCTATTCCGGATGCTGAACCTGTAATCACATACGTTTTAGTCTTCATATAAAGGTCTCATTAGGAGGATTGACGAAAGATTAACCTGCAAAAATTCGTGGGATTCTACGTCCCGCTGAGGAGTTAATTTATATTCTAGAGTACAATTCTTAACCGCGATAAATTGTTTATTTGTATTCAATATTTCGGATAACAAACGATTTCGCTTTCCTATTTTAGGCATAAATACGTATCCCTTAATTATATGCTCTACAGTTTCTATATATACTTTTTCACGCCATGCTGAAGTCGTTAACTCTAAAATTTCATTGTTATCCATTTATTTATTCTCCGTGTTTGGTTTATAAGGAAAACTACTAAACCCTTCTAACTCATGTAAGACTGGAACAATGGTAAGTACAGAGCCAGTGCCATTACAAGTACAATACTACCTATAACAATAAGCATAATAGGTTCTATCATCTTTGTCATTGTATCAATAATACCATCCAGTGTTTTATCAAGGAAGTTTACACCTTTTTCCAGCATATCACCCAAACGACCGGATTGTTCACCAGTTGCTATCATAAACAACAGCATCTTTGGAACGATTTTGGTTGACTTAAGCGCTTGAGATACCTGTAAACCTTGTTGAACCTTAACAATTGCGCCGCTCATTTTATTTCTCAAGACAGAGTTTGTTAATGTAATAACAGCAAGGTGCAAACAGTCAACAACCGGAATACCTGCATCATATGATACACTCATAACCGACAAAAAGTTAGAATAGTTTGAATACATTATAAGGTTATTCAGCAAAGGAATTTTCAATACAAGTTTATCTAACAAATTCCTTGCTGGCTGCCAGTTTAACATTACGAAACAGAAAGCAATAAATGCAATTATAAATATCGGAATCGTAAACCAGTATGTTTTCAGATAATCACCGGCATTAATCATTAATGATGTTATAAGAGGTAAAGCTTTTTCCTGCTGTTCAAACATCTCTTTAAATGCAGGGAACACAAATACTAACATTATAATTGTTATAATAAATGCAAGTACTACAACAAACATCGGGTACATTAGGGTTCCGATAACTTTCCCCTTGATATTTGCCTGCTTTGTAAGCAAATCTTTAATACGTCCGAGCGTTTTTTCCAATTCACCGGATTCTTCACCGGCTTTTACAAGACCAATAAAAATATATCCAAATATTTGAGGATATCTTCCAAGTGTATCAGCAAAAGTAGAACCAGCCATGATTTGTGTTTTTAAAATCTTTGACATATTTCTTATTTTTGCCTTTGCCGCTTCCTGCTCCATAAACATCAGCGATTCTACAGCAGGAATACCGGATGTAAGAAGAATTTGAAGAGTGGATATAAAATCTATTTTTTCGCCTAGACTAAGACTTGCAAGACGTGCTGCTTTTTTTAATTTTGCATCTGAATATTCATTTATCTTAGTTGGCACGAGTCCCATTTGACGTATAATATCACGGGCGTCTTTAAGGTTAGAAGCAGTTACTTCTCCCTTTACAACCTCTTTTCCTTGTTTTAACGCTGTATAACTGTATATTGGCATATCAACCTCTTCTTATTTATTCTTTTTAATCACTAGCATAACCCAAAACTCTTATAAATTCACTTGTTGTTGTTCTACCTTCAACAATATGATTTAAACAAGAGTATTTCAGTGTTTTCATACCTGCTGCAACTGCAGATTCTTCAATCTCAATATCATGCGCACCCTGGGCAATCAATTTTTTTATCTCCCTTGTAATAGGCATAACTTCATATATACCTAAACGTCCTGTATAACCCAGATAACCGCAATCTTTACAGCCTTTTTTTCTGTATAGCTTAGTTTTTAACAACTGTTGTTGTACTTCCGGACTTGTAGAAATATGCTGAACTTCTTCTTCCGTAGGGAAATACCCTTCTTTACACTTGTCACAAAGCCTTCTTACAAGACGTTGAGCAATTACACCCGTTAATGTAGAGGAAACAAGGTAATCTTTTGCTCCCATTTCTATCAAACGTGTAACTGTTGCAGCAGCGGAATTTGTGTGAACAGTACTTAATACAAGGTGACCTGTAAGAGCTGCAGAGATTGCAACTTCCAAAGTCTCAAAGTCACGGATTTCACCGATTAATATAATATCCGGATCCTGTCTTAAAATAGCTCTCATACATGACGCAAATGTAATATCTGCCTTCGGGTTAACTTGAGATTGATTAATCCCTTCCAGTTTAATTTCTATCGGGTCTTCAATCGTTGTAATATTTACATCCTCTTTATTTAAGGATTTTAAAATGGTATAAAGCGTTGTTGTTTTACCGGAACCTGTTGGACCGGAAGTTAAAATGATACCGTTAGGAGATTGAACCATATCGTGTATTTTCTTTATATCATCGTCAGAAGCACCGGCAATAACCATTTTGTCTCCGGCAGCTTTCAAACTAACTGCAGGAGCCAGAATACGGATTACGACTTTTTCTTTACCGGATACAGGAAGTGTATTTATACGGAAGTCGTACATTCTATCATTATATTTGATTGAAAAAGTACCATCCTGCGGGCGCCTGTGCTCCGCAATGTTCATTCTTGCAAGAACTTTAAAACGTGTAATAACTGCCTGTTCAATACTTCCAGGAATTTCAAGCACTTTTTTCAAAATACCATCAGAACGCACTCTTACCACATAATATCCAATACGCGGTTCAATATGAATATCTGACGCTTTTGCATCAATAGCATCAGTAATAATTTTATATACAAACTTTGCAACATTACCGCTTGCATCCTGCAGTTCTTTTTCAACCTGCGTCCATAAAGATTCTTCGTTGTTAAACTGGGCTGCTTCTTCTTCTATACTTTGAATAATTCTTTCAGTTTCTTTTGCAGCCTGTTCGCTTTTTTTTTGCATATAATATTCTTTTAAATACATGTCGTATTCAAAATATGGTATGCAATAAACATTTAGTGAACGACCCGTTGATAAAGATATTTCTCTTATAGTATATTTGTCTGTCGGGTTCACCATTGCAACTGCAAGTTTATTACCCTCCATTGACATTATTACTGTTTGTTTCTTTTCAATAAAATCATCCGGAAGAAGTTTTAATATTTTGTTATCTACATTAATATTATTTTTTGAAACAACTTCACAGCCGTATTTCTTTTTCAAATAAGACACAATTCTTTCATATGAAAGGTATTCTTTTTCATGAAAAACAGCATCCAGCGGAACATCTTTTTCTTTAGCTATATCAATGCATTCCTTTAGCTGTTCCTGCGTTATCCATCCAATACCGACAAGCATTTCTTCTGCAGTAGGCTCTGCTTTTACCTCTCCCACCTCTTGCTGTGCCGGCTCCTGTGAAACATTTAATGCATTAAAAATTTCATCAAAATCATTTCCTGGTATTGGGATGAACTGTGGATTTAAACCATTAAATTTTTCTTTAATAATAGAGGCTATTTGTTCTTTATTAGAACTTCTTTCTTTATTTAATATTACATAAAAATCATTCTGTCTCTTATCAACTGGAATAAAACCTGATGATTTCATCAGGTTTAATTCAAAGTTTTTGATATATTCCTTTTTTATACTATTTTTTAGTTTTTCCAGTTGATTAGACATAAATTATAAACTATCCGCAACAGAGCCTTCTCCGTCGTTAATGATTTTAGGTGTCAGCATGATAACAAGTTCATTTTTACTTTTTTCTGATCTAGAAGATCTAAATGCTGCACCTATAATTGGCAAATCACCTAATACAGGAATTTTTGAAACAGTCTTTGTTTCTTCTTCTTGTATCAACCCGCCTATTACAAGAGTTTCACCATCTTTTATTCTAACATTCTTTAAATCAAGATTTCTTCTGCTTAAAAGTGTTGCTTCAATATCAGTACCCTGTCCTGTTTCACTAGGTGTTGTTACTTGAGATGCTACTGTAGAGTATTCCGGTTTAACATTTAATGTAACATAACCGTCAGGTGAAATAAATGGAATAAGTGTAACCTTAATACCTAAATCGGACCCGATAGAATATGTTTTCTGAGCTGTACCAGTAGCACCAACTCCGGCACCTGTTGAAGACAAGAACTCAGAAGTTACTTTTTCTACATAGTCTTGCGTTAAATCCAACACTGATTCTTGACCATTGGTTATTAATAATTTTGGATTAGCTAATACACGTCCTTTATGGTTTTCAATCAAATAGTTCATTGTCCAGGTTATGTATGCATTACTTCCATACCAATCTTTAGCTGACATATAAGAGTCTTGTAATTGTCCGTTTTCTAAAACCTTTATCGGAACAAATTTTCCTGCACCAGGACCAGCTTCTCTGCCGCCGGTAGTATTTGAGCCGTCAAAGCTTACAAACCAGTTCTTGGAATCAATAGACCACTGGTTACTAAATTCTTTACTGCCGTCTTCTGTTAATTCGACAATAGATACCTCTAAATATGCTTGAGGCTGTTTTATATCATTTGACTTAATAAAGTTTTCTATCATATTCATCTGAGCTTCAGATCCGCCCATTAATGTAATCGTACCTCTTTGAGGGAAATATGAAATAGATAAGTTTTGAACTTCAAAAGGAGCTGCTGCTGTGCTTGAAGAAGACGGTGCTACTGTACAAGCAACAATACCTTCTCCTAATTTTAATGTATCAGAACTACCACCGCCGGATGAAGAAGATGCTGCGCCACCTGTCATAATACCAGCTGCACCGCCGGTTGTACCCATTCCAGGAGTCGGAGGCATAAATCCTCCTGAGCTGCTATCACTACCTGATGAACCGCGTGAAGGCAATAGCATTTCACATATCATATTTGCCATTTCAGCAGGTGTAGTATGGTTAACAGCAAAAGTCTTTGTTAATGGTTCTCTGTCAAGTTGTTCAATAACTTTTTGAACTATTGCTGCATCTGATTCCATACCAAATATAATAATTTCGTTAGTTGCAGTATTTACAGTTGCAGCATCAACACTTGAAAGCCCCGCTTTTTTCATGCCAAATACATTCTTGTTTAAGAAATCTGCTATTTTTGAAGCACTAACATATTTCACAGGGAAAACCATCATTTCCTGCTTTGAGAATGAGGCATTGTCGGCGTTATCTTTTGCAATTACTACCATAGTGTTATTCTGAGTATAATAATTCAGACCAGCCACCTGTAATACAAGATTAAACGCATCATTAATCGGCATGTCTACTAAATCCAGTGTCACTTTTCCATCAACTGAAGAATGGAAAACTACGTTCAGACCGGCTTTATCAGCAAACATTCTCAAAACTTGTTTTACATCAGAATCACGCAGACTCAACGTAATTTTATCATTTTTAGGCGTAAGTTTCACATCACCGGATAAAACCATA
>CASEVT010000012.1 GCA_949291445.1 uncultured bacterium
CTAATTTCCAATTAATATCTTCGTTAATAAATGATGGGACAAAAGGCTTGTAACCTTTATGTAAAATGTATGTTCCTGCTTTATATTCTATCATTATAATTCTGCCATATTTTAGCTTAGGTTATTATTCTAAATTATAACATTTTTATAATTTAGTTTCAATAGATTAAACAATGTTTTCAACCAACCAAGTTCGAAACTCGACAACTCTGTGGTATTTTTTGTTATAAGTGTTAAAATTTACGAAATAAGGCAGGGTAAAAAATACCAAAACAATGCTGTTTAAAGATAAACAAAAAACTTTGTCTTTTAACTTGTATGTCGTGTGAATCTAATTATTTACAAATCTTGTTAATTTATTGTAATGTGATATATAATTGTACATATTTATGTGTAATATTCTTTCAAGTTGTTATTTTAGTGTGAAAGGTCTATTAAATGAGCGAAGAGACTAAGGTATGTCCATTTTGCGGTCAAGAAATATTAAAAATTGCTAAAAAATGCAAATTCTGTAAGAAGTTTTTACCTGAAAATGATGAATCTGTTCAATCGCAGTCTCCTGATGGTGACAATTCGACTCCGGACGTTCAACAATCTGTTGATACTAAAACTAAAAAGTGTCCTTATTGCGGTGAAGAAATTTTGGCTGCGGCTAAAAAATGTAAGTTTTGTAAGTCTTTTTTACCTGGTGAAGGTGGTTATAAAAATCAAGCTGACCAAGTTAACAATGCGTCAAATCTTCAAAGGCTTTCGGTTCCTCTATTTGTTCTAATTGTTATCATATTGCTTATATTGGGTGGTGTATTTCGTTATTCAAATTCATTGTTAGCGGGTTGTACACTTGAAACACAGAAAAATTTCTCTCATTTTTCAGAGTCTGTATATTACTGTAGAGACAACAGCTATTATGATAAAGTAAGGATTACTTATTCATATGATAGTTCTTATCCTGAATATTCTGCATATAAGGCAGACAAGCTACTTGGCGAATTATTCAGAAAAGATGGTCAATATTACTGTGCTGTTCAAACCAGTCCAGATAAAGTCAATAATTGCAATGAGTCCAAGTTCAAAAAGTTGTTAGTAACTGCTTCCCGTGATATTGAATATATCACTCGTTTGAATACAGCGAAAAACTCATTAACTGATAGTGTTAGAAATATTAAAGAGGCAAGAAATGATTTTGTTATGAATATGTCCGGCTGGGAAGGTGGTTGTTTGGCAAAATTTCGGGCTCCTAATGACTGCAAAGAGATGATTGCTGCAATGGATATTGCTCATCTTACTTCGGAATACTCGCTTTCTAAATGTCAAGCTAAACTTAAAAACGGCAATATTGTTGCTTTTAGTCCTGATGGTAAAAAGGCTGCCATATATAATAATTTTGAACTCCCTTTATACTACACTACTATGGTATTTAAAGATGTTGCTGATTGTGGTTATAAACTTACCATAGATTATGTTGATGAGAAGATTCCTGCTGATGATTATATTGATACGTCGGGTGATCTGCGCGGTTTCTCTGCCGATGAAATGAATTCTGAAAGGGTATATTAGTCACCAGTATGGACAATGATACAAAAACATGCCCGTTTTGTGGCGAAGAAATTTTATCTGTTGCGAAAAAGTGTAAATATTGCGGTGAGTGGCTGTCTACTGAGAAAAAACATTCTAACCAAAATATTACTTGGTATATTGTTTTAATATGTATAGCTATTATAGCTTTTTCCCCGGTATCTTTGCCTGTTGCTTGTTTGATCGGCTTTGTAGCAGGAATAGTAGGGAATGTTATTCAAAAAACGATAGTCGAAAAAAAGTAAAATATATTCTTATTTACTGTAAGTTGGCAAATTGTCGAGCATTCTTGCGAGAATTTTCGCCTCTTCTTTTTGTTTGTCATTGTATTGATATGGATTTTTGTTTTTTGAAAATAAATCCTGTATATCTGCTACAATTGCCCATTTTCGTTTAGAACCGCTTTCATCAATAGTATAAACTTCCTCTGTTATAGATTCAGCCTTGTTTAGGACTTTTTGAGTCAAATCGTTGAGTTTTTCGCTTACAAAATGTCTTAATTTTTGAGGGCGTGATAATTTCTCATTTACATCAAGAGCAATATTTGATTTTGAAACAAAGCTATCAGAATTTACGAAAGATGCAAGCTGTTCAAAACCTTGTGATTCTTTTTTACCCATAGCTTCTACTGGAATATCAATTTTACTAAAACTATTATATTTGTCAGATAGATGTTTAGCATGAACCTCTAGTCTGCCGATTCCAAGTTGGTCAGCATCTTTAAATTTTAATATCAAATTATCTTTACGTTTACCTGTTTGTGCTAAATTATTGATCGCTTTTTGTGCAAACTCAAATCCATCTTCTAAAATCATATCCGGAATAGAATTTTTTAAAAGTTTAACTGAGCTTTTTGTATATACTGCTCCAAAAGATGGTAAATTTTGACAATAAGAATTCTTTGAATTCTTGCTTAAATTATTAGTAATACGCATATAACCTCCAAGTCTTTTTTATTTTATCATAAATTTCTGAATGTCATTAAGTGAAACTTACTTCTTAAATTTTACCCTCTTAAGTCGCATAAATTAACTTTGCCACTTGATCTATCAATTTGACAGCTATTAGGTTTATTTGTTTGGCTTATAGTATACTGTATATACTTTGTCGGAACTGATTACCCCTGCCATTCCTGGAGCACAGAGCAAAAGATAGCTGGTACCAAAGCTAAAAGGTGCTCCCGCAAGCGCAATCAGGTAAAGGAATAAGCCTAGGTCTGCTCCAATGTCGTATATTTCGCCTTTTAATCTGATTATTTGACCGTCTTTGCTTGTTGTTCGGAATCTTGATGCTTCAATTTCTCCTCCGCTACCACCTCCAATACCCGGAGCTGACATTGTTATATTGGCAATTACCTTCTGTCCCTTGGGGATTATTAATTTTGAGTCTGCATAAACGTCTTCAACTGTTTTAAATTCTATTCTTGTGCCTATTTTGGGGTCTGCACCAACCATAACTGTGTTGTATCTTTTTCGTACTGGGTCATATTCGTCCTCCATCACAAATGTGCTGAGTTTTGTTTTGTAACTTTTTACCGGCTTTATTTTTACGGGAATCCCTGGGTCTAAATCAAGTTCACCTGTGTAGACTGGACGCTCAAATTCTGTAAGCATATCGGTTTTTGGGATGTATGTTTCAGGATAATTCCTCTTTACATATTCTATTTTCTTATAAGGGTATTTTACATTTTCCGAAAATGCCTTATCTATGTAGTTTATGTGAATGTATTTATGTTTTTGGGGCGAAGCGGGGCTAAGTATTTTGACTGCTTCATCTTCATATACAAACGGCTTGTATTCAACTTTTTTCGTTGAAACACTGTTCACATATTCCTGCGGCAAGTCATCACTAAGAAGTTCATATGCTTGCACCGGTACTGTCATATTGAATATTACAGTCAGTATTATGATATTTTTGAGCAGCACTCTAATCATTATCGATTCCGTTAATCTGAATTAGATTTTTCAGTTTTTGCGTTAACAGATAAAACTGCCTTGTCTGAATATTTTTTACGAATAAATTCCCGCTCTTTCTTTGTCGTTAGCAAAAAGTTTTGGTAGTATAAGTTGTTTTTAAACTCGTTATCAACAAGGTATGCAGGATATTTTGAATATATATAGTCGTAAATGTATACGAGCCTTTCTGAGCCGATTGGGTGTGTAGATGATGCCTCAAACCAGCTGGGCTCATTTGTTATTTTGTTAAGTGCAATTATTAGTGCAACAGGGTTATAACCCGCGTTGACCATCAAGTCAACAGCTTTTTTATCAGCTTTTTCTTCGTATTTTTTCGGTTTAAATCTCATACCCCAACGTCTTATGATACCTTCTGAAAAGTCCAATCCGTGAGCAATCTCATGACTCATTATGCCGGCTAATTCATCGTCAGTATCTAAAAATGGTAGTATACCCTTGTACACATCTATTCTTCTTGTTGAATAACATACCGCATTGACAGATTTTGTGTTGTTGTAGTAGAACATCATTCTCTTTTCGATTTGATTTGCATTAAGTATTCTGAATCCTACTTGCATAACTTGTTTCTGGTATTTACCTTCTTTTTCCAGGTTAAGATAGTCTTCGCCCGCATATGCAATGTTTGTACCCAACGTTAAAATTAGCGCAAATAACAATAACTTTTTCATACTCATAAATCCTCTATTTAGACCTTTTAGCAATTATATATAAAAATAGCTCTATTTGTCAATTTAATGGTCTAACAAGTGAATTTTCTTTTATTAATTTTAATTTCTGCTTGCTTATAAATCTAAAACAAAATACAATGGTACAATAGGAATGTTCGTAACTCAAAAATAATTTTTGAGTGTTATCCTGAAAATGAGGAGGAAGTATGAAAAAACTTATTTTATTTTTTGCTATATTTGCGTTGACGGTAAACCTTGCTATGGCTGGATCTGTGAAGCCTCAGCAATTGACTCGCAAACAATCTGTTGATTATAGGCTGGTTAACAGTGTCACTGCAAAAACATTTGCCAACCTTCCTCAAAAAATAGATACTACAAAGTATTCTCCGACTTACCAGAATTATAAGCTTATGCTTCCTGAAAAATCACAATCTCCCAGATTCTATTACGTAAAACAAGGTCAGGCAGAGCTTATGTATGATAAAAGTAATAACATGCTCAGATACATTACTTTTCGCCAACCTTTTATGCCCCGTACTTGGGTTGTTTACAATTTTCCCTCAGGCAATCTAAGACAAGTTGATGTTTGGTTATACCTTGATGAAATTTACAGCTTCAATTCCGATGGCGTATATATTGACTATGACACCTATAAAGAAGCTATTTATGACGTAATAAAATCCAACTGGTCTAAAGAGGTTAACGGCAAAAAAGTTAAAAAATCTAAACCCGCCCCTGAGTTGCTTATAACAATTGATTATAAAGGTAATATTCAACAGTGTAAGGCTCTCAAACAGTCGGCTTCTGAAGAATATAATAACACACTGTATGAAGCTGTTTGGAAATCTTCTCCGTTTAATGTGCCGTATCCGTTCACAACTATTACTACTGATGTTCAGTTAGAATTTGAATAAAAAAATGAGCCTGGGCGGCTCTGTGGTACTAATCTGAAGATTTATCTAAGTTCTCTAAAAAAAAGCCCGCTTCCAATTCGGTTGCGGGTTTACTGTTTTAACTATTAACTGTATTCATTACACTTTTTTGTTCGACTCTAACCTCGCATAGCTGTATTTGTCGCATTGTTAGCAAGATTATTATCTCTATTTGATTTATTAATTCTTTTAACATAAATTCACTCCGCTTATCTATTAATCTACAGTATGTTTTTGATTTCGTCAATATTTTGTTAAAATTGTAGTAAAAACTTTTTTTGGTTTTATATTTTCTATTTATAAAAAATAAATCGATATTTTTTTCGAAAAATTAGTAATTTTTGATTAAAAAATCTGTTTTTTTATCTATTTTTTGAATAAAACCTAAATTTTGATTGTTTTTACTACACTTTATATTGCGATTTTTTGTTACAATTCTTAACAATTATAGTTTTAATGCCATAAGCAATCCTGCCGGTAAATCCAATATTTCTGACTGATAGCGTTCATCCCTAGTAATAGCATCTACGAATGGTTTTACTTTTTCGCTATGCGATAGAACATTATCAGCGAGTATTATTGAACCGGAATTTAGCTTTTCGTCTGTTAAATTGAAGTAATCTATATACTGAGATTTGTTTGCATCTAAAAAGACAATATCCGGGGATTTATCGTAGTTTTTTAGTATTTCCAATGCAGGGCCCTGTATTGGTGTGATCAAATGTTCCAGCCCTGCCGTGCAAAAGTTTGATTTTGCAATGGATTGTCTTTCTTCATAAAATTCGATGGTTGTCAGATGACCTTTTTTATTATAGTCAAGTGCATCCGCTATCCATAATGCAGAATATCCGTTAGATGTACCTATTTCAAGGACTTCATCGGGTTTGCGGATTTTTATCAACATGCTTATAAATTCCGCAGTTTGATGCGATATATTCCAAAAAATTTTTTGGGTCTTTTCAAGTTCATTTAATATTTTTTTTGTTGTGTTGTTCATTTGCTATCGGGTTAGACAAGATTCTTGCTTCATTTATGAGAATATCTGTAGGTACTGTTTGAACTATTTCTGCTGTATCTAAATTGACTACGAAGTATTTTTTGTCAGCAGCATTAGTAGCGACTGCCAAATTACTTCCTTGCACTTGAAGTATATTGTTAGAGAAACCGTTCGTTGGCAGTTTAATTGTTTTTGTGATGTCATAATTTTTTATATTAAAAATCTGAATCCGGTTGTCAGCCGTTAGGACATATATATTTTCTTTATATAGAAACATGTCAACAGGTTTTAATTGTAGTGGCTGTGTGTAAATGTAGTCTTGAATTTTATTGTCTATTACCTGCAATTCGTTTTTAGTTCTAGATATTGCATAAATAATATTTCCTATAGGTAGTAATTTTGAAACATTTTCAGATTTTACGATGAACTTGTTATCATATTTTTCGCCGTTAATGCTTAGAGTATAAATGTCGCCGGTTGCCTTATCCATATAGGTTAAATATTGCCCGTTTTCATCCAACGCAAGGTTTTTTGGATAACCTTTTATCTTTATTTTTTCAAGTACTGTCATAGATTTTAGGTCAATTAAGAAAATAAGTTGCTCGTCAAATGTAGCAACGTATGCCTTTGTTTTATCGAGTGCAAGCACTATCTCCGATGGGTGGTAGGCTAACTCAATTTTTTTTGCGAGCACTCTGAGTTTTAGGTCTGCAACATCTAAATATGTTCTGCCGCAACCGCCGATTAGAAGATATCTGCCGTCCATAACAGGCTGAATGAATTTAGGAAAACTATCCGAGTTTATGGTGTACTTTGTTCCGGTAGTATTTGTCGGGATAACATTAATCAAATTTGAGTCAAGTGTCGTTGCCAATATACTTTTATTATTTAACTCGGGTATGACAGTGAGCTTGGCAGGCGCTTTAACCGGCGCAGATTTTGGTTTTTCATTAATGAAATTATTGACTGCTGAACTTGCCAGCGGGATTTTGAGATCGCCTAAAATTATCTTTAAATCATCAGGCATTATCATCCCCGGCGGAACGAGCATATCCTGCGGCAAAACACCGGTCTTGACGACAAAAGGCATGTCATCCGGATTCATTACTGTAGGTTTGCCTTTATCATTTTTTATGACTTTTAAAAGCGCTAAATTTGTATCAAACAGAATTAAATTGGGTTTTTGTGAGAGTTGTTTATGAGCCGGTATTGTGGATTTTACTGTCCCTTTGGCATCCTTGGGTACGTCTGACGGTAAAACCGGAATATAAAGCGTACCATCCGGAAATGATATCAATCCGTCAAACCTAATGGCTGCATTAGGAACCTGTTGGTTGACATATTTCACCACACTATCCGGCAATTTTGTCGCAAAAGCACAAGAGTTCGCACCAAAACATATTAGCAGCAAAATCAAAAATTTATTTAGCGTTAATCTCATCATCAAACTCTCCAACTTGTATTATTTTAGTATATACTAAAATAATATATTTGCACAAATCAGCTGTGCATTGCACTTTTTAGCTTGTCGATAAGCTTTTCACCGGCTTTTTTATTCAATGTAATCTCATAAAGTCGTGAATAAAGTCGTTTTTCTTCTTCACCAGAGGGTTTTGGCGTCTTGATTTTGATCATAACCAGATGATCGCCGCGTTTTTCGGGGTTTCCAAGGTACGGAACGCCGCTGCCCTTTATTGTTAGAACCTTTCCGTATTCAATACCGGCAGGAATAGTCAGTTCGCGTTCGCCGTGCACAGTACTTATTGTTATTGTGTCACCAAGAACAGCTTGTGGGACACTTATGTATTGTTCAGTATAGATGTTAAATCCGTCCCTTCTAAAATTCTTATGCGGTTTAACAAAAACAACAACAAATAAATCTCCATTGCTTCCACCGTTTATTCCTGCATCACCCTCTGACGCAATTCTTATTTTAGCGTGGTTATCAATACCGGCAGGGATTTTGACTTTGATTGTTTTTTCAACTTCAACATTGCCGGCACCCTTACAGTTTTTGCAAGGTGTGTTTATAACCTTGCCGGTTCCGTGACATTTGGGGCAAGGTGTAACTTGTGTGAAACTTCCCAGTACTGTTTGTGTAACCTTTGATACTCTTCCCTGTCCATTGCAAGTAGGACAAGTTACAGGCTGTGTTCCCGGTTCTGCACCTGTACCGTTACATTTTGTGCATTGTTCCAAATGGTCTATTTTTATTTCTTTTTCTACCCCAAATACCGCCTCTTCAAAATCAAGTTCTATGTCCAATCTCAGATCATCACCTCTTTGCGGTGCATTTGGGTCGCTCTGACGGGATGAGAAGCCGCCAAATCCGGAGAAAAATGTTTCGAATATATCATTCAAGTTTCCAAAACCGTAATCAAATGGTCCTGTACTATCGTAACCTGCATTTTTAAGACCATCTTCACCATAACGATCGTATAGTGAACGTTTCTGCTCATCCATTAACGTTTCATAAGCTTTTCCAAGTTCTTTAAATTTCTCTTCTGCATCAGGTGCTTTATTTACGTCCGGATGCAGTTCTCTTGCTTTTCGTCTGAATGCTCTTTTTATTTCGTCTTGTGTGGCAGTTTTTTCCACTCCTAAAATCTCATAGTAATTTTTCGTCATTTCTCTCTACTCTGCTACGGCAACATTGACCAATGAAGGTCTTAGTACCCTGTCTCCCAATTTGTATCCTTTTTGTAATTCCGCTATTATCGTGTGTTCGGGATATTCTTTCGTCGGGGTTTGCATTACTGCTTCATGAAAATTCGGGTCAAATGCGGTATCTTTTGTCGATATAACCTCTAGTCCTATCTTGTTTAGTACATCGTACAGCTGCTTGATTCCTATATTGTAATTTTCTTTTATTTGCTGCGGGTCATCAGTTTTGTCAGCTGCAACGATGGCTCTATCTATATTATCCAAAGCTTCGATCATTTTCTTCAATGTATCTTCTGCTCCGTATTTTAGCAATGATTCCCGTTCTTGCATTTGTCTTTTGCGGTAATTATCAAAGTCTGCCGCAAGCCTTAAATATTGGTTGTTAACCTTATCTAGCTCAGTTTTTAAAGCGTTAATCTCTGATTCTACCTCATCTGTTTCCAGCGATATTTCTTCGGCTTCATTTTGTGTTTCTGTGTTAATTTCTGTCGCAAACGGATTATTTTCAGATTTAATTTCATCCGTTTTATCCATATTTTCTTTGTCAGACATTTCCATGATATCATCCCTTAGATTATTATATACTTTAGTGTTAATAAACACATTTTACATTATAGATTATCAATTGGCTGAAACAAGTTTTTTTAATTATTTCTTAACTTTTGCTTTCTGAGTTGTTAATGGTTTTGACGTAATTTATTTTAAAAAGTTTTGCTTAGTTCACCTAATTTTGAATATTGTTAACTTTTGTAATGATTTTTGCCTGTACTGAATTTTGCAAATTTAGAATGGTTTTATATATATGTAAGACATAATGAGTATATATTGGCGACAGAGTAATTATGAAGGAGTAAATTATGAACGTATCAGCAATTGGCGGTGGCTACAACCCACAAGTTGAAACAGCAGGTTCTTTGGCATATAAAGAAAGACCGGAGCTTGCTGGTATTTTAGCTTTTGGTGGAGGAACAGAAACAGCAGGATCCTTGGCTTGCGGTTCTTCCGGCGGAGGATTGAACGTATTGGCTTAAGCACCACATGTTATTATTGGAGTAAAAAATGAACGATGTACGTATTGTTAATTACACTCTGATTGCTGCATTGGTGTTACTTATAGCAAGTTATATGTTGGCAATGCATAATATTACAAAAGTGAACACGAATGATACTAATTTGTACACACTGACAGTACTCAGATGATTAAAAAAAAGCACCCTGTGGGTGCTTTTCTTTACTGTTCTTTAACTGTTTGATAACAATCTTTACAATACACATCCTTGCCGGCTGATGGTTTAAACGGAACTTGAGTGTGACAGCCGCATTTAGAGCATATGACATCATATAATCTTTTTCTGTTACGTTGACGTCTTTGTTTTCTGCATTCCGGACAGCGTTTTGGTTTGTTTACCAGTCCTTTTTCAGCATAAAATTCTTGCTCACCCGCCGTGAACACAAATTCTGCTCCGCAGTCTTCGCAGATGAGTTTTTCGTCTTGATACATTTGAGTCTCCTTAATTCATTAGAACCATAAACACTAGGTTTAATTCGATGCAGAATAACTTAGTACTTATCTGAACCATTGTATAACTTTTTAATCCTAATGGCAAGGAGTTTTTTTAATCTTTAAAGTGATTAATTCTTCCGATATTGAAAACATTACCCAGCAGGTAATATATGCTATATATTCCAAGTCCTGCCGCAAATGCTCCGCTAAATTTATTTTTAATCAATGCACCTGTTGCCAGAATTGCCGGTACAATGTCGGATGAAAGTTGATTAAATGCGCCTTTTAGATATCCTGTAACGGCATTTATTCTATCGGGTAGTGCAAAATTTACGTGCTCTGCGAATACTCTATCTTTAATTTTTGACGTTACAGTGCTGAATGTTTCTTGTCGGCGAGAGCTTATATAGGCATCAGGAAGTCTGGAGCCTATTCCGTTTTTTATTTCGTGCTGTGAAAGCATTTTACCGGCGTTGTGCATATCATAAAGTATGACGCCGGCACCGGTTAGTCCAATTGCTTTTGTTAATAGGTTAATCTTGTTCATTGTTTATTATCCGTTGTTTCAGTTTTAGCAGGTTTCGGGTTGTTGTCCGGAATTTTAACGACTGTACCGGCAGATTTTAATGCTGCTTCTGCGGCATCCAGTGCATCGAGTCCGAATGAACCGTCTGTTTGTTGGATTGCTGCTAGCAGTTGTTGTGTGAGTGTATCACCACTTGCCCAGCCGTTTGATATGATTCCCATACCTATCATTCGTACAGGTGAATATTTACTTTGTAGCGTTAAATTTAACAAATTCGTCAAGGCTACGTCATTTTTTCTGGATTCATCTTCTCTAAATCTTTTCATTAACTCTTTTGCACCCATTAATTTTATATCAGGGTTGGGATTTCTCAGATAGTTTTCCAATGTCTTTATGTATTCATCTGTTAATTGGACTATTTCCTTCTTTGGTGTATCTTTTGTTGTAGTCTTGTTTGCTGAATCCTTGAGATTGTTTGCTCCAAGCGGCTGTGCTCCAAGATTGTTTATATAATAATTTTGCGGGTATGCTTGTCCGGGTTGTGCATTATTATTGGGGGTATTGTATGTATTATTGAAGTTCGCTCCGTTGGGGTTTACTGACGGATTATAAATTATTATATTAACTCCGTTAGTATTTGGAATTGCAGTAGTTTGTCCATTCATCTGTTGTGACGGAATATTTGAATGTAATGTTGAATTATAGCCTACATTATAATTTTGCATACTTACACCTACTTTACATTTATATAAACGTTCTGTATGTATAAAAAATGCTATTATCGGATTAATTGTAACAAAAAGTTAACATTTCATTTAAAATCCTAAAGTTTTTAAAAAAAATGCCGAAATAAGTATTATAGGGAAAATATAAGGAGTATCGAAATGACCGGACCAGTTAATTTTAACCCATTTTTAAACAGACTTTTAGGACCTGAAAATTTGTATGAGTTAGAAGGGTTAGACAAAGATAAGGGTGACAAAAATCAGCCGGTTCAAGATGTACAAGACAAACAACAAGCTGCATTACAAATGAATGTTGGCGAAGATCAAGAACCTGAACTGGATCTTGGTGCTATAGATCTTAGCGCTATGGATCCGGAGAAGTTTAGAAAAGATTTACAATAGTCAAGGAGAATAATCATGGTAGATGGAATTAATTTTAACCCATTTGCACAAGGTGCTTTTACGGACGAAGAAATTTCAAAGCTAGATTTAGATAAAGACGGCAAAATTTCTCAAGATGAATACAATAAAGGTCTAAGCTGGCTTTCCGGTGGTAATGAGCAGGATACAGATGTCGTGCTCGATGAAACTATGAACATGAGTGAAGAGGCTGCTGAAATTTATAAACAGGCTACTAATGACGGTATTAAATCCACTGCCCAAAATTCAAGTGAGTTATCTCAATATATGGATACGATCATTGATTCTATAATTGAGAATTATATGAAAAATAATCCCGATTTATCTGCTTCTGATAAATCAACAATGATTGCATATATACAAAGTAATTCACAAAGTTTTTTAAAAAAATTGTTAGAAAACAACTCATCAGGACCATATGATATGGCATCAATTACTAATAGCTTAACCGATTCGGTTAATGATGCCATAGACACCAGAGCACAAAAAACGTCTAACGTAAATAGTCAGATAGAAAATTACAAAAATCAAGTATCAAATTTTTCAACCATGGCAAGTTCCGCAATTGCCGCCGGTACTGATTATACAACCGGTGCTGAATTTAACAAAATGAAAAGCGATGCTATCAAGTATTTAATGGGCGAACTTTTGAACGGCAATACCGGTTCTGACTTTGCAAAATCTGTTATTGGTGACGATTTGAATAATTCAAATTATTCAAAAGCTGTACAAGCCATTTTGTCGATAGAAAATGAATCAGATCCTGACAAAATTGCCCAAGCTATTGAAACAGCTACTAAAGCATTAAATCAATGCCTTGAACAAGCCGGAAAGGATAATCTTGTTCAAGGGTTTACAGATACCCAACAGGAAATGGCTGAGGCAACATTGTCAACTGCTTTGACTGAATTGGGTGATTCGTATATTGAAGCCGCAATTGCACAAAATCCAAACATGTCTCAAGAAGATATTGATGAGTTATCTGCTCTTGTTAAAAGTTGTGCCGGTACTTATTTAGCGGAATTAGCTGAAAAGTATCCTGATTTAACTCAGGTCAATACTTCTTCACTTGTCAATAACTACGGTACATATATTGACGGAAAAATTGCTAAATTGGTACAAACACGTGCAAATATTATTACTAAATCTTCCCAAACTACATCTGCGTATGATGATTTTGTTTCTGTAACAAACAGTGCTAATGCCGATAAGTACATCAGTGAAGCGGAAAAATCTCAAATGGTCAAATATGGGGCTCAATTTGTTCTTAACCAAATGTTAAACGGTTCTTCTGAAATTGCCTTATTGAAAGCAATTAATCCAAATTATGCATCAAATTCTGATTACAAAAAGGTCCTTTCATTGATCAACAGTATGAAATCAGAAGTTGATCCGGATAAATTGCAGGAATTACTGGATGAAGCAACTGCCGCAATTGAACAGATGCTCGATAGCTGCTCTGCATCTCAACTCTTGAAGGGTGCAGAAGGTGTTCAACCGCTTGAACTTTCCGAACAGGAACAAATGAATGTTATTCTTGATAGTACAATTTCCAGTGACTATCAAGCCGGTGCAACAAGAACAAGCAATCATTATACAAAACAAACTGAAGAAGCTTTGCAAGAAGTTCAAGAACACGCAAAAGAAGACTTACAAGCAATAGCTGAAAGTCTGAAAGTTCAGCTTAAATCACAACTCGGGACTGCTTATGACGAAGCAACGATGGAAAAATATATCCAGGATGCCATTAATGACACTCTATCACAATTTACGCAAAATGTAACGCGTCGTGATGGTGGTGATGGTGGTGTATACACTGCGAATAGCGATGAATTTTCTTTCGTTTTTCTTGAAAGAAAACGCGGAAAAGGTCGTTATGCATACAATGTCCAAGCGTTGACTAATGCATTTTTCTCAAACTTTAATGCTGTAAACAAAGAAAAAAATGCTGCTAAATTAGATCCAAGTCTGGCAACTTATGATAAGGAAAATGTAATTGCAGAAACCGTCGGCAACGATTATGATCGAAATGAAACTGTAACAATTGAAGGTAAAAATGATGACAAAGAGGTCTACGCACGTTTAATTGAGCAGGCTAAAGTTCAGTTGAGAACTATAGCAGCTTCTGTTAAATCTTCATTACTTGCAGAAGGTGTCCCTTTGTCTTCGTCTGAAATTGATGAAATATTAGAAGATGCTATAAATGATACCATAACTGACATGCAAAATGCATTCCAATACTGCCAACCCAGCGGAACTGTTACAGGCGGTAATCTTGCTGCCTCTGCCGGTATAGGTGTTGCTACTGGTACTGCTGCTGCCGCTACAACCGGTGCTGTAATCGGTACTGCCGCAGGTTACGGTGTCGCCTCTAGTGCAGCTGCTGGTGTGCTAACTGCCACGGGAACGGCTGTTACTTCTGGTAACATAATTGGTGGTGCAGTAGCAGGTATGAGTTTAGCTGGTCCAATTGGTTGGGCTGCTGCGGCTGGTACTGCAGTACTTGGCGGTATACTTGCCGGTTGTACAAATTTATTCGGCGCAACTTGGGGGGCACACAATGATAATGCAGGATTCTTCTTTGAAAGAAAATCTCATTCTCACTCAGGTCGCTGGGGTTACGATACGCAAACACTTGTTGATACTTTCTTTGCGCACGTCGATGCAAAAGTGCAAGAGGCTAAAGATGAAGATGCAGATAAGAACAATTTGATTCAAACAAAAGCTGCTGAATCTATACAGTCTGAGGCTCTACTTGAAGCTGAGACTTTAGCTGCTGAAGAAGATGAGGAGGCAAAAAAACTCGAAAAAGATTGAGCTATTTAAGTCAAAATTTGATATTTGAATTTACAAATATTTCTAAATAACTTGTAAATATTGCAGATACTCTCTATAATCAAAGAATGTCTTTGATTGATGAAAATTTTGATGAGTTTCCACAGCATTTGTGCAAGATGTGCGGCAAATGCTGTAGAGCTATAATCACTCCTTATTCATATGAGGAACTGGTTGAACTGGCTAATGAAGGTCAGAATGAGGCTAAAGTTTTTATCGAAGTTTTTAAAAAATATGATTCAATTGATGATGCTAAAAAAGCTGTGCCTGACCACGTTCAAAATGTATTAAATGAACTAAAAAAAGATCCCAATTTCGATGAATCTAAAGTCAGTTTTTATTATTGTCCTCATCTGAATGAAAATAATCTTTGTTCAATACACGATACCCGTCCGGATTGTTGCCGGCGTGCGCCCAGAAATGGTTGGTCTTTATTCCCGCCGGATTGCGGCTTCAAAGGCTGGCAATTTCAACAACGTGAACGCGTTAAGTTTAACGTTAGAAAACTTAAAGAAACCTTATTGGACTTTGAGCTGCTTAATGATGACACAATCTTACCTACTAGTAATATTACTGTTAGAGAGGCAAGAGAGAAAATTCTCGAAAAAATTGCTTTATGGGATAAGTACGGCGCAACTTATTGGTAAGCTGATTTAATGCCTTTTAAAAAGAGAAAAAATTTTATCCCAAAAACCAAGTTTATAAGTCGATTTAAGCTCGTCATACTTCTGTTTTAGGAGATTTTCAATATTTTTTGAGTCAACAGATGCAATCTTCATTTTTAAGAGCTTCATTGCCTGTTTAACCTTGTTATTTCTTACTAACAAATCGACATATTCGTATATTATTAGATTGTTAAACGGATCAATCCTAAGTGCATATGAGTAGTATAGTGCTGCATTTTGAAAATCATTGTTTTTATCGGCACTGATAGCAGCCTTGTATAGCCATTCAATATTTGCATCATCAAGAATTGATGCTTCTTTATAGTATAAAAATGCATTTTCATATTCTTGTGCATCAAAGTATAAGCTTGCCAAATACACGTAGTAATCTTTATTGGCAGGTTGCAGCGTAACAGCTGTTTTCGCAGCTTCTATCGATTTGTTTTTTAAGCCTTGTGCAGCATATATCATTGATAAGTACTTGTAGGCTTCTGCTGAACTATTGTCTAATTTAAGTACATTTTCGACTATTTTAAGGGCAGTTTGATATTCACCTTGTTTAAGCTCAATTTTTGCTTTTAGCAGATGGGCGTATATAAAGTGTTTGTTCAAATATAAAACCTTGGCTATAATATCCTGAGCAACTTTATAATCACCTGTTTCCGCATAACAATCCGCCAGTTCACTAAGATATTCCAAAGACTCAGGTTTTATAAATAATGCCTGTTGCAGGTAGTTTATTGCATCTTTGTATATTGGAATATACTTATAAACCATTGCTAAAGCGTAATATAGAAAATCATTGTTTTTTTCTTTATTCAAAAGTGAGAGCAGATTATTTTTTGAATTAACAATATCGCCTGAACGTGCGCATATCAGTGATTTAAGGATTACTGCATCTGCGTATGCAGGATTGATTTTTAATGTATCCTCAAGCTTTTCAAGTGCTTTTTTGTAGTCATTTTGTTGATAATACAGATATGACAATGAGTATGAATAAATAACATTTTCAGGTTCTATTGAGAGAGCTTTTTTAAATGCATTTTCCGCTTCCAAAAACCATCCGTTAAGCGAGTATGCCGTGCCCAGATTGAATTGATAGATTGAGTTTGTCGGTGAAATTTTTACTGCAAATTGAAAATAGTCTATGGCCTTTGCTATCTGGTATCGATCGATTGATATCAATCCGAGGTAATTGTATGATTTGTCACATTGTTGATTGTCCAGTATTTTGTTAAACATTTTTTCAGCATCTTCCAATCTCCCTTGATTGTAGAAAACTATACCTAAATAAAGCTTTGCATCATAATTATTCGGATAGAGTCTTAAAATTGCAGTTAAAATATCAATTGCTGTTCCTACTTTATTTAGTTTTAGGTTTGCATAGGCTTTTAGCGAGAGTACTTTCTCTGACATATTTTTTGAGGCAGTTCTTTCAACCACAGAAAGCATTTTTTCGTATTCGCCGCACTGATTGAGCAGTTCTATGTATAACAAAAAGTTTTCTTCAGTCGGATTTGAATTAAAAAGTTTTTCGGCAAGTTCTTTTGCTTTTTGAAATTCATTTGAGATTTTGAAGATTTTTATCATTATTAACAGTGTAGGTGCGTGTTCTGGGGAAAGTTCTAGTATTTTTTCCGCATATTCAAGTGAACGTTCAAAATTGTTGAGCAAAAAATAAAGATGAGAAATTTGCGAGAGTATTTCTATATTTTCAGGTTCTATGCATAACGCTTTGTATAATGCTTCTATTGCACTTTTGTAGTGCTTTTCTGATTGAAGTTGAAAAGCTTGTTTTAAAAACTGTTCTGTCGAAATTTCTGACATAGTACCTCTGTCGGATGATCGATTATCTTTATACATTATATGTGTAAAGAGCGTTTTGGTAAAGTTTTTATTATTTATTACTTATTAGACAAGATTAGAGTATAATCAGAATTATGAAGAAACAATATTTATGGATAATCGAGTTATTAGTATGGTTTCTGGTGCTGTTTACAGTGTCATTCGTAAGTATATATTTGTATAATTCCAAGGTTAGAAAGGAATATACCTACCATGCGTTTTTTCACGATGTAGATGGTTTAATAAAGGGTTCTCCGGTGAAATTTCAAGGATATCAAGTGGGTTATGTATCTGATATTGCACTGGTTAACGATGAGGTCTTTTTAACTTTTATAATCACCGATCATACATTTGATATGCCGCATGAAATGATTGCTACGGTTGAATTTACCGGAATGGGCGGTTCTAAGTCACTTGAATTGACTGCTATCGGTACTAATGATGACGGTAAAAATATTATCAGCACTATTGACCCCAGAAGAATACAAGATTTCTATATATACAGCGATCAAATTGCGCAGACTATCGTGATTATGACGTCCGATTTTATGAAGATGTTCGATGATGTCAGGTTGCGTCAAATTAAAAGTCTGCTCAAAAATCCGATCTTTATTAACGATACAGATAATGCAATTAATAAAATGAATAAAAATTTTGATCATATATCTGAAAAGAAGAGGCAGTTATGGAGAAAATCGAAGAATCGAATAAAATAAACGTAATTAAACATCCGCTTTGTGATCATTATTTGTCTGTAATTCGGAATAAAGACACGAGTGCGGGCGAATTTAAGGCTGCTGTTAGGAAGTTGGGTACGATACTTATTCTGGAAGCGGTAAAAGAGCTTCCGACAAAAAGTTATCCTGTTCAGACTCCGCTTGCAAGCTGTAATTCATTTTCTCTGGATCGTGATATAAAGGTGATATTTGCTCCGATTTTGCGAGCTGGACTCGGGCTTGCCGATGTTGCATCCGAGCTTATCCCTGAAGCAAGTATTCAGCACGTCGGGATGTACCGTGATGAGATTACTTTAAAACCCGTATGGTATTATGATAAGACACCTGTTGAGTATGATTCTGCTCAAAATATCAGGGTTTTTATTCTTGACCCTATGCTGGCTACCGGAAATTCTGCGTGTGCTACTGTCGGATTGTTTATTAAACGCGGTATTGCCGTTGAGAATATAACTTTTGTATCTATATTATCTGCTCCCGAGGGAATTCTGAGTTTGAGCAACGAGTTTTCTAAGCTCAGGATTGTTACGGCAAAAATTGATGAATCGCTTAATTCCAGAGGCTATATTCTTCCTGGGCTTGGCGATGCCGGTGATAGGTTGTTTAACACTTTTGAGAAGTAGTTTTATGTTCTATTTTGACAAAATTAATAATAAAAAAATACTAAAATCTACGCTATTGGATGGAGTCGAGCACTTTTTTACGACACGGGAGTGCCCTATAACTTCCGGCAGCCTTCATATTGAGGATGAATGCAATGCCAATATGGCTGAAATAGCGGATTATCTTGAGTTGAATCCTGCCTGCTTAATAAAACCCGATCAAAAGCACACCAGTAATATTACCGTTGCGCAAAGAATGAAGTCAGATTATAGTGCTATCGATGCTCTCGTATTGAGCAATAAAAATCTTGGTATATATCTTAATTTTGCCGATTGCGTGCCTTTGGTTTTTTGGGATGTTGCCAATAATGTTGCTGCAATAGCTCATGCCGGTTGGCGGGGTACTGCTGATAAAATTGCACAAAAGGTAGTTAATTTTATGGGTGTTTACTACGAAACAAAGCCTAAAGATATTGTTGTTGCAATTGGTCCGGCTATTTCTATGAAAAATTATCAAGTAGATCGGGATGTATACGTGAAATTAATATCCACACTCCGGCATGCCCCTGTTGACTGTTGGCAATTTAATGAGAGTTTGCAAAAATACAATGTTGATTTAAAAAAAATAAATATGTATCAACTTCAAGAATGCGGTGTAAGTAAAATTGACTTATGCCCTTATTGTACATATGATACGAATGATGTATTCTTTTCTTACAGAAAAGAGAACGGCATGACTGCAAGACATAGCGCAGTATTAAAATTGAAATAAAAGGAGTTTCAATGTCAGTTATAGAAAAAGTTTCATCGATTAGTAATGAATTGACCAAAATACTTGAATTTTCGACTGAAAATGAGATTATAAAGTCGGATTTTGATAATTATCTTAAAACAATTGGTGCATACAGAGAATCTGAGCACAAAGTGCGTTCTATACTGGTTTCGTATGTATTTGAAAGAATTCTTAACGAAAATAAAGATACAGTTTTTTCCTTGTATCTTGAGGCTAACAAAAATCTTGACTCGCATAGAAAATCCTTGGTTAATGCATTTCAAAATTCTATGAATACTGTTTTTGAGGTTACTGCCGTACGGAAAAATGCTTTTGAATTATACAATCTTGTTAACGAAAAAGACTATACAGTTATTCCGCTAGTAAAAATGTCACATTTAAGAGGAATCTTTAAAGGAACATATCTTTTAGCCCGAATTTTCTGTTTTGAGGGGGAATATTATCTGCTGGAGGTTGGGGAGATAATGTCTACTTTAAAAAAGGATGAAATGCTGAAACTTGCAGTTGCAAAGATTATTGAGGAACCTGAGAGGGTTTATCTTGATAATCCGGATAAATATTCTGAAATTGAGTCTGAATTGAAGTATTTTAATCAAAAGTTTGTTGAGTGTTTTGAAACTGACGAAGTTATCACTATGAATAGTGCGGCTGATAACATAATTGCAGCATTTAATGATTATTGTTTTGAGGAAAATGCAGACGCTCACTCTATCAGGGCTATGATTGAACATCCGGAAACTTACGGGTATTCTCAAATAGCAGAGTTTAATAATTCTTATAGTAATTACCTTGAAAACTCGCTTGCCGGTTTTTCAAGCCACTCAAAAAAATATGATGTCGGAATAATTTATGATTCTGAACTCGGATTGTATGTGGTACCTTTTTGGGGTACGTTGTGCAATATTTTTGAATCAGATGATTACAAAAATATTGAAGGCTATGCTGAGTGCGTAAAACAGTTTATAGAAAACGACAAAATGCCTGCAAATCTTCTTATAAGGCTTAATGAACGCTATGGAGAATTCTTGAACAGAGTAAATGAAATATTTGAAGCTGAACTTTCTTTTTCTGAACTTTTGAATAAATACAAGGGACACTTCTTAAATAGAAAAATATTTTCTCCGACAAGCGTTTTGTATTCATCAAAAGCATTTTCTGATTTGATGGGATATATTCCGTTGATGGAAAAGAATAAAACTGTTTCTAATCAGAGCCTTAAGCCCGGCAGAAATGACTTGTGTCCTTGTGGCAGTGGTAAAAAATACAAAAAATGTTGCGGTATGGTGTGACAAATTTGTGTAATATGATATAATATTCAAAATAGTCGTTAGGGTTTATGCATCACATTAGGGGGAATATGTCACAACAGTTGATTAATGTAAACTGTCAGGATTTAGAGACCAAATTAAAGGTGCTTGAAGAGGTTCAAAATGTGGCTGAACAGTGTCGGGCTTGTGAGTTGTGCAAATCCAGAACCAATTTAGTGTTCTCAGACGGCATGCCAAGTGCAGGAGTGTTATTGATAGGCGAAGCTCCTGGGGCTGAAGAAGATGCCACGGGAAAGCCTTTTGTCGGACGTTCCGGCAGATTGCTGAATGAGTTTTTTGAGCAGGCCGGTTTGAATCGTTCTGAGGAGATTTATATTGCGAATACTCTGAAATGCAGACCTCCTCAAAACAGAGTACCTACTGAGGAAGAACTGGTTGCTTGCAGGACTTATCTTAATGCACAAATTTCGATTGTAAAACCCAAAATTATACTTTTGTGTGGTTCTACTGCTGCTCAAGCATTTATTAAGGAGGACTTTAAAATCTCACAGATACGCGGTAAGTGGTTGAATTTGTTTGAGAACATTGATTGTATGGTGATTTTTCATCCTTCTTATCTTCTCAGAAATCACTCAACCGATGCAGGTTCGCCGCGTTGGTATATGCTCAAAGATCTTGAATCTGTACGTAAACGTCTGGATAGTTATTATTCGTAAATTTTTTCTGCTTAACATTTATTAATATTTGTCAAAATAATGGCAAAAAATCTTGTTTACTGTTTATAAAACTAGAAACTGAGGATAAAAAATGCGCATTCTTAGTGACTACATACAAAAACATTACAATTACAGGGATTATAAACACTCATTCCGGAATTTTGGTCAAAGAAAGGTATATAATCCCCACGGAGAAAGTAATGCCGGCAATATATCTGACAATGACGCGAAAAATAAGCATAAAATGCTCTTACTTGCAGGTGCAGTTGCATTGAGTGTATTTAGTTTTGCGAAAATGTATCCTCACTTATCAATAAAAATTAGTGCCCATAAAATAAAATCAAAAGCAATGACACAATTAAAGGAATTGTACGCAGACACTATACGAAAATATCCAGAAGATGAAACCTATTACAAGCAACTCGCATTAAGTTTGGGTTTAAAGTCCGGTGAGGAGTATAAACTTGCATCTGTTGTCGGTAAATCTCAACTGACAGATTTGCTTTCAAAGTATACCGCGTCTGACTTCTATTTGGGTGATAATCTTAACGGAGTTAAGAATTTAACCTATAGAGTAAATTTACATAATCACACAGTTCATTCGGACGGCAAAATGACTGTAAAACAACTTCTTGAACAATCACGTAAGTGGGCGGATAATTTAGCTAATTTCAGAAAAAATGATCGAAAACCTCCTTTTGTGGTTGCTATTACTGATCATGATACGCTTGATGGTGCGCAGGAAGCTCTAAAAATTCTGGTTTCAGAGCCTGAAAAATACAAAAATCTAAAGCTTGTTCTCGGTTCTGAAGCGAGTATGTCTTATGTTAACCCTGCTGATGTTAAAGTTCCTCTGAATTTGGAACTTGTAGGTTATGGATTGAATCCTTTTAATAGTATGCTTAATGATATGTTTGCAGAGCTTAGAGCCGCGAGAATTGATAATGCTAAAAAGATTATTGATGAAATAAATTCCGTTTATCCTGATTTGCGGTTGAATTGGGAAGAAGCTTCAAATTTTCACCCTAATCTTGCTAGGGGTACCTCCGATGGCAGTATTTGGTTATTGCGTCAGTATGCACTGTTTAAGGCTGCTTTGAAAAAATATTGTGCTATTAAAGGTAACCTTATTCCTGATGAACTTATACTACCTTTAAGCAGCGATTTCTTAAAAAAAGTTGCGCTAAAAATGATTGCAGATGGTGATGTTGAAAGCTATTTCAGAACCATCAAGTACGGTGAACTGACGAATATTCCGTCATTTAAGCTTGAAAACTCCATAAAAAATACCCTTACAGGTATAAGGGATAAGTATGTGTATAATACATCCGCTTTGTTAGAACGAAAAGTCATATTGACGCCGCAAACATTTTTTGAAAATTATAATAAGTCCCAAGATAACGGTTTTTGGGGACTCGCTCATCCAGGTTTTCTAAATACATCAATGTTTAGCGATGAAATTAAAAATTATTGCATGAAACATTCCAAACAAGATGAAGGTCATCATTTAGCCTGGCGTTTATTTAAACATTTAAAGGATGTCGGCGGAAATAAATTTGCTGCGTATGAGGCTAACTATCAATTTTACGGCAGTGAGCCAGAAAGATTGCAATGGACAAAGAAAATGAATGCACTCGGCGAATTACCAAGGTTTCATCTTTTAAGAACCGGCGGTGCTGATTGCCATGAAACTTCAATATTTCACAAACATGAAAAACTTACACCTAAAAAAATAGCAGAGTTAAATCTTTGCAAGATAGTGGAACAATAGAAATGAGAATCAATCCCGTACAAACAATTAATTTCAGAAGTAAAACTTTATATGAAGACAATATGGTGACAGAACAGGATGTGTTGTCATTAGAAGAGAAAAAGTCGATTTTAACAAATCCGGTAATGCCATCGTCAAAGTTTTTAGGGGTACATCTTAGCAGGTTAGATTCTCAAACAATTAACATAGTCTCCGCAGCCGGCAACAAGACTGGAGAAATAAAATATTCGCCCAATAAATTACAACCGCAAATAAACCTTCTCACCGGAAAATTTCAGCCTGTTATAGAGCTTTATGATCCCGAGTTGGGAATAAAAGTTTTGCTTACGCGAAAATCAAAGCTCAATGGGGCA
>CASEVT010000013.1 GCA_949291445.1 uncultured bacterium
GGCGGTTATTCTCCTACGATTGGTATTATTGGTGCGGTTCTTGGTTTGATTCAGGTTATGCAAAATCTGTCTGACCCGTCAAAACTCGGCGCTGGTATTGCGGTTGCTTTCGTGGCTACGGTTTATGGTGTTGGTGCTGCTAACCTTTTATATATACCGTTTGCTAACAAGTTAAAATACAAATTTAAAAAAATTCTTTTGAAAAAAGAGATGATAACAGAGGGCATAATGTCTATTCAAGCCGGTGAGAGCCCTGCATTGATCGAAAGAAAACTTCAGGCTTATATTCTTGATAGTCACATGAAAGAAAGTTTGTAATTAATGGCGAGAAAAAAACAAGAGGAAGAACATGAAAATCTTGAACGTTGGATGGTCTCTTATGCGGATTTTTTGACGTTGTTGTTTGCTACGTTTGTTGTTTTATACGCCTTGTCACAAATAAATTTGGAACAGTTCAGAAATCTTGAAGTGTCTATGAAAAAAGCGTTTTCGGCGCCTTCTTTAATCCAGGGTGAAAAGAATATTATGGAAGGCGGGGACAATATTTTGGATAATAATCCTGCAAATTCCATGATTGATTCATTGATGCTTGAGTTGGTCAGTCCTGCATACGAGCAAGAATCTTTTGAACAAATTAAAAAAGAAATTGAAGCAATGAGTAAAACCGGTGAGCTTAACGGTGTGAGTGTTTCAATTGACGAGCGTGGTCTTGTTATAAAAATGAATGATAAGGATATTTTGTTCAAGTCAGGTTCTGCCGATTTGAGTCCTGAGGCGAAGAAAATGCTTGATGTTATCGGTAAATTAATTGTGCAAAAATTTGCCATGCATATGATAAAGGTTGAGGGGCATACCGATCCGGTTCCTTCGTCGGGTAAATATCCTTCTAACTGGGAGTTGTCCTCAGCCAGAGCTTCTTCTATTGTTAGATATTTGCAGTCTACATTTAAGATATTGCCTGATTTGTTCTCTGCTGTCGGTTACGCAGATACAAGACCGGTCGATAAATCAAAAACTAAAGAAGCCTATGCAAAAAATCGGCGTGTTGAGATTGTTGTTCTGCGCAATCAGATTAAAAATCTTGAACATTTTCAAAACAGTTTTTTGAGTCTTCCTAAAGAGCAGCAACAAAAGTTGCGTAATGAACAGGTCGATATTGTTAATAACATGGAAAATCTTGAGATTAAGAAGATTGAAGAAAGACTTAAAAATAAACAAACTCCTACAGAACAGGCGCCCAGTGCTCAAACTGAGCATAATTATTGGAAAGAAACAAATAAGATTGATAGTCTAAAATGAAATTTTATTTTATAATGTTTCTGAGAATAGTATAGAGTTAGGAGATATGGATTGCACCACACAAAACTGACCAAGTTAATATTTTTTGCGCTGGTTTTGGGTATTGTTGTAGGGATATTGTTTCCTGCCTTTTCTGTTAAGTTAGCACCAGTTTCAAACATGTTTTTGAATATGGTGAAGATGATCATTGCACCGCTTTTGTTTTCGACACTAGTTATCGGAATTGCCGGTCATGGGGATATAAGAAGTCTTGGAAAAATCGGATTTAAAACTATTTTTTATTTTGAACTGGTCACAACCGTAGCTTTATTTATCGGGTTAGGTTTGGGGCATTTTATGAAACCCGGTGTGGGGATGCCTGAGGATTTTCAAGTCTCTGCACAGTCAATGAATGCTGTTACACAGATGAGTCATAGTCAAAATGCTCATTTATCTCTGGCTCATATGATAGTTGATATTGTTCCTTCAAGTGTTGTTAAATCAATGGCTGACGGAAACTTGTTACAAATTGTTGTTTTTAGTTTATTCTTTGCGTTGGCTGTTTGTGCTGTGGGTGAGAAAGCTCGACCTGTTCTTAATGTATTGCATTCCGTATCTGATATTATGTTTAAATTCACTGAGTATGTAATGTATTTTGCACCTGTGGGTGTTTTTGCTGCGATTGCATGTACTATTGGTAACAGCGGTATTGTAATTTTGAAAAGCTATGCAAAGGTTATTGTTGCATTGTATGCGGCTTTGGGTTTATTTGTTTTATTTTTAGTTCTTATGGTATGGGCTTTTGTTCGTGTACCCATAACCGGTTTGATAAAGGCTTTAAAGGACCCTGCATTGTTGGCATTTTCCACAGCAAGTTCTGAAGCCGCATTGCCAAAGGCTATGGAACAGATGGAAAAATTTGGTGTTCCTAAAAATATTGTTGGTTTTGTCATGCCTACCGGTTATACTTTTAATCTCGACGGAAGCACTTTGTACCTTTCATTGGCAGTCCTTTTTGCCACTCAAATTTGTGGTATTGATCTCGGGTTAAAACAGCAAATTATAATGATGCTTGCGCTTATGTTTACCAGTAAGGGAGTTGCCGGTGTACCAAGAGTTTCGCTGGTGGTTTTAGCCGGTACTTTGACCAGTTTCGGATATCCTCTGTTGGGGGTTGCTATACTGCTTGGTATTGATCAGATCCTTGATATGGGGCGTACTACCGTTAATTTAATCGGTAATTGTATCGCTACAATTTTCATTGCTCGTTGGGAAAATGAGTTTGATTATGAAAAAATGAATGAGTTTATTACTGCACAGGTTGAGTGATAGAGGAATAGTATGAAAAAAGTTTTGGTAGTTGGCGGTGCCGGATATATCGGGTCTCATACTGTGAGAGAACTTTCTGATAACGGTTATCAGGTTGTTGTAGCGGATAGTTTGATCTACGGACATCGTGAGGCTGTTTTTACTGATAATTTTTATCAGGTCGATTTGGCGGATAAAGATGCTCTTTCAAATATTTTTAGTACGCATGATATATCAGCTGTGATTCATTTTGCAGCATTTGCTTATGTCGGTGAAAGTGTTATTAAACCTTCAAAATATTATTATAATAATGTTGTAAATACTTTAAATCTTTTGGATGTGATGTTGAAATTCAATGTTAAGAACATTGTGTTTTCCAGCACTTGTGCAACATATGGAGAGCCGCTCTATACTCCGATCGATGAAAGTCATCCGCAAAATCCTGTTAACCCTTATGGTCGCTCTAAATTAATGATTGAACATATTTTTGAGGATTATAAGAAGGCATACGGATTGAATTATGTTTCTTTAAGGTATTTTAATGCTGCTGGCTGTAGTCGTGACGGTTTATTGGGTGAGTCTCATTCGCCTGAAACACATTTGATTCCTCTCGTTTTAAAGGCAATTAAAGGTGAAATCGATAATATAACTGTATTCGGTACGGATTATGATACTCCTGATGGGACTTGTATTCGGGATTATATCCATGTTGAAGATCTTGCATCTGCCCATAAATTGGCTCTAGATAAGCTGTTGGGCGGTTCTGAGTCTATATGCTTAAATTTGGGTACCGGTGTCGGTACGAGTGTTAAAGAGATAATCAATGCTGCTGAGCGTGTGACAAAAAAGAAGGTTCCTGTGCTATATGGAAAAAGGCGTGAGGGTGATCCTGCAATTTTATTTGCTGCTGCACAATTGGCGCATGATTATCTTGGTTGGGTGCCGATTTATACTTCCATTGATGATATTATTGAAACTGCTTGGCGTTGGGAGTTGAATAAAAGGTTTTAATTGTTAACAAACGTTACGAAATACTACGTTTATAGTGAAAAGTTGCCCTAATTTTTTTTAGGGTGTATCTTTTATTAGTGAGTTTATTTTGAGTTCGTTTAGTGAAAATCTTCAGGGGGTTTTGATGGATAAATTGGTGAAGTTAACAGTTGAAAACAGGACGATTTACAACTTGTTACTAAGCAAATTGAGTTTGTTTTCAACAAAAAAAGTATCAACCCAAGAATTGCATACCGGCAAGAGCATGGCTTTTCTTTACAACAAATTTATTTAAAACACATTGGTTTTTGTTATATTTTTGAATTTGGTGATATTTGACTGGAAGAGCAATTCGACAGAACCAACTGGACCGTTCCTGTGTTTTGCGAGTATTAATTCGGCTTTACCTCTGTTGTCAGTATCTTCCTTGTTGTAGTATTCGTCTCTGTATATGAACATTACAAGGTCGGCATCTTGTTCAATTGCGCCGGATTCTCTCAGGTCAGAGAGCATTGGTTTTTTGTCTGAGCGGGATTCAACAGCACGTGAAAGTTGAGAAAGAGCGATTATTGGAACGCTTAGCTCTCTTGCGAGGGCCTTCAAGCCTCTTGATATACCGGAGATTTGTTGGTTTCTGTCGTCCGGACTGCCTGATGTACCTTCCATAAGTTGCAGGTAGTCGATGACAATCAGTCCGAGTTCTTTCTCTTCCATAGCCAGTCTTCTGCACTTTGCTCTCAAATCCATAACTGTTGCTCCGGCACAGTCATCTATGAATATAGGAGCGTCTGCAAATAGATTCATTGTTGTTGTTAATTTTTCCCAGTCCTTCGCCTGCATCATGCCTGTTTTTAATCTTTGAGAGTCTACCTCTGCTTCCGAGCATAGCATACGTTGCACAAGTTGTTCTTTAGGCATTTCGAGTGAAAATATAGCAACAGGCTTATGGGCTTTTAGCCCGACATTTTGGGCAATATTTAGTGCCAGTGCTGTTTTACCCATTGACGGGCGGGCAGCTAAGATTATTAAATCCGATTTTTGCAGTCCCGATGTCATCATATCAAGATCATAAAAACCGGTAGGTACTCCGATGAGTTCATCTCTATGGTTGTATCTGTATTCGATCTGTTCGTAACTTGTCAGTACCAGATCTTTCACTGCTACCAGATCGGTTGTGCTTTTTTGTTGTGAAATGTTAAAAATTAATTTCTCTGCCGCATCAAGCGTACGTTCTGTTGTGTAGTTGTCGTACGCCATTTCGACAATCTCAGAGCCGGCATTGATAAGTTCTCGCTTAATAGCTTTTTCTTGAACTATTTTGGCATAATACTCTACGTTTGCGGTCGTGACAACATTGAGTGCAAGATCGTTTATATAAGCCCGTCCACCAACCATTTCCAATTTATCCGATTCAGATAATTTTTCTGAAACGGTTACTATATCGATTGCTTGATTTTTTGAAAAAAGCTGAGTAATTGCTTCATATATAAATTTGTTTGCCGGTTTATAAAAACTTTCGGGCTTTATCATATCGCAAATTTTATTGAAGCAAACGGGATTTGTTAAAATCGCTCCAAGTATTGCCTCTTCTGCGTCAATACTCTGCGGTGGCAGTTTCTGGAGCTTCCCTTCTGTTGTTTTGACCAGACTATTAGCCAATATCCCTTCCTTTTGAACTAAACGTATTAATATTATATGTTGATAAATTTTTATTTTACAGAGATTTTTAATTAATGTGAATTTATGTTATATTCTGCTTATGAAAAGTATTAGCAATGTTATAATATGCGGGCTGGGAGCTATTGGCTCGATTTATGCGGTTAAGTTGCAAGAAGCTGGCTTTGACGGTTTAAGGGTTCTTGTCGATTTTAAACGCTTTGAAAAATATTCTACGCAGCCTATTTGTTTTAATGGTAAAAATTATTCATTTGATTATATTTTGAACACAGATTCTTCATTTGTTGCTGATTTGATTATTATTGCAACTAAAAATCAGGGATTGGCTTCTGCAGTTGAGTCTATAAAGAATTTTGTTGGTGATGATACAATTATTCTTTCTTTGTTAAATGGTATATCCAGTGAGGAATATATTGAAAAATTTTATCCTAAAAAGACTTTATATTCTTATTTTGTGGGGCATACCAGTACTCGTTGCGGATTGAATATAAGTTTTGACGGTGTCGGTAAAATTGTTTTTGGTGAAAAATATAATGAACGCTATTCGTCAAGGGTTGCGAGAGTAAAAGAGTTTTTTGATTCTGTCGGGGTTGAGTATGAAATTCCTGTTGATATGCAGTATTCGTTCTGGAAAAAATTTTTGGTTAATGTAGGTACTAATCAGGCATCTGCAATTTTGGGCGGTGAGTATTACTTGTTTCAGAATTCACAAAGGGCAATGTGTTTTGCTAAATCTTTAATGCAAGAAGCGGCTAATATTGCTCAAGTCTACGGTGTGCATAATTATCAAAACCTTTTGCCTGAGGCTGTTGATATAATTAACTCCATGCTTGCGCATACTAAATCGTCTATGTTGCAAGATGTTGAGGCAAAAAGAGAGACTGAAGTCGATATTTTTGCCGGCAAAGTGATTGAACTCGGCAAAAAGTTCAATATCCCGACTCCATACAATACAATTGCATACGAAATTATCAAGGCACTCGATGAAAAGGCAAAACTGTAAGTCTTAATTTTTACTGTTATTATGTTAATTGAAAATCGCCGTGTTTTTTTAAATGTTCAATTAAACCGCCGTCTTCAAGCATTTTTATCATAACATCAGGCAGGGGTGCAATCTTAATCTCAGTATTCTGTGTTAGATTTTTTACAATACCTGTTTTTATGTCGACTTCTATTTCATCGTTGGCGGCAATTTTATCTGTGTCACACTCAATTAACAGTAACCCTATGTTAATGGCATTACGGTAAAAAATTCTGGCGAATGATTTTGCCAGTACTGCTCTTACCCCTGCTATTTTGATAATTTGAGGAGCGTGTTCTCTTGATGAGCCCAGACCGAAATTATTCCCTGCAACGACAAAATCACCTTTTTGCATTCTGGATGCAAATGTTTCATCTGCATCTTCGAGTACATGCTTTGCAAATTCCTCTAAATTTGAACGTAAGTGAAATAATCGCCCTGGAGCTATGTGGTCTGTACTTATATTATCGCCAAATTTGAATGCTTTTCCTCTGTATGCCATTTTTTTGTTCCCTTATTAAAATTCATTATCCAATTATATCATAGCGTTTCTTTTTTGCTAATCTGTAAAAAATATACACAAAATAAAAAGGGCTAATATTTAATTAGCCCTTTTATTCTTCAACTTATTATTAATTGTAAGAAGTCAATGATTCTGTATAGATAGCCTCAACAACCTCTTTAGTTGCATTATTTGGAGCTATGCTTAAAAGTCCGTCCAAAGATGGTGTATTGAAGCACAGGTTTACCAGCTTGGCTACATCGTCTTTAGTGAATCCGTCATCGGATAATTTTTGAGTAACGCCAACACTTTGAAGCCATTTTTCAACGAGTTTTGCTGCTTGTTCCGCTTCATCCGGAGTTCCTTTCAGTCCGGGGGCTATTGGTGCTAATATGTCAGCGAGCGTTTTTGCCCTGTCTTTATATATGTATTTAATTACAGCAGGCAAGAGCATTGCCAGACCTAAACCGTGTGAAAGTTCAGGTTTTATGGCGCTTAATGGGTGCTCAAGTGCGTGTGTGTAGTGTAATAGTCCGTTATCAAAGCTTACTCCGCCTAATAGTGATGCATAAAGCAGAAAATATCTTGCTTCCAGATCTTCAAGATTTGCCGCGGCTTTGGGGAGGTATTTTGCGACTAACTTGATTGTCTCTTTAGCAAGTGATATAGAATAAGGCGAAGCGACCTTTGAGGTTGCTGCCTCTACAACGTGGTTTACCGCGTCAATTGATGTATATAATGTTTGATTCAATGAAAGTTTTGTCATCAATTGCGGATCATCTATTGCATATGAAGGGTAGATGCAGTCGTATGCAATTGCAGGTTTAAATTCCTTTTCAGGATATGTTGCCACCGCAAATCTGTTAACCTCTGTACCGGTTCCGTGTGTAAGATTTATTGCTACAATTGGTGCAGCTTTTTCGGGTGTGAATGCAAATTCGTACAGTTCGGCTGCTGTTTTGTCTTTGTATTCCATAAGTATTGCAACGCTCTTTCCTGTGTCAATCGGTGAACCGCCGCCTATTGCTATAACAGCTTTTGCGCCGAATTCTAATGCCATGGCTTTTGCTTCATCTATATTGTGCGTGGTCGGGTTCGGGGTAACTTTTGCGTAATTTACGTAGCCCACACCGTGGTTATTGAGCGCTTTTTCTACGTAATCCCAAGCTCCGGTTACTTTATAAGCACCTTTACCGCTTATAACTATTACTTTGTCGATTCCTTTTGACTTTAAGTCTTTTACAATATCATCAATTTTTTCTATAGCGCCTACACCAAAGTATACGTTGGGTTTCACTCTGATTTCTTTTACTTCTCTGATATTAATATCGTTTTCCCACATAAAATGCTCCTTTCTTCTCCGTTCTCTACAAATATATAATACACCATGATTAACAAGTTGGTTAACAGTGTTTGTTATAGGTTTTGAAATAATATTATTGTATTTTTAGCATTCGTTCGATTGTATTCAATGCTTTCTGTGCAATTTTTTCATCAACAACAATCTCATACTGCTCTTTTAGAAGTGATTCATATATGTCTTCAAGATAGATTCGCTTCATATCTTTGCAAATGGCGTTATCATTAATTAAAATAAACTCTTTTTCCGGTAAGTCCCTTTTTAGTCTGTCAACAACGCCTTTTTCTGTGACTATAATGAAAGACTTGTGAGTACTTTCTTTGCAGACTTTAATAATTCCTGTTGTTGAACCTACATAATCAGCAAGTTTAACAACATTATCAGGACATTCGGGGTGAACCAAAACTTTTGCATCTGGATGTTTTTCTTTTTTTTGTATTATATCTGTAGTACTTATGTTGTGGTGTATCGGGCAGTAGCCGGAATATGTAATAATTTTTGTTGTCGGGAGTTTCGAGGCAACATAGCTGCCTAAATGTTTATCCGGTACGAATAAAACTTCTTTAGCTTCTAATGATTTTACCACTTCCACTGCATTTGCACTTGTACAACAAATATCGGATTCTGCTTTTACTTCTGCGGTCGAGTTTATGTAGCATACAACAGGCACATTGGGGTATTTTGACTTAAAATCACGAAGTTGTTTTAAATTTATCATATCTGCCATAAGGCATCCTGATTCGGGACGTGGAAGCAGCACTTTCTTCTGTGGTGAAAGGATCTTTGCTGTTTCTGCCATAAAATACACGCCTGCAAAAATTATTATTTTGGCGTCTGTTTGCGCTGCCATTCGGCTTAGGTATAATGAATCACCCACGTAATCCGCAACTTCATCCACTTCAATATTTTGGTAGCTGTGTGCCAATATTATTGCTTTTTTTTCTTTTTTTAAGTCTTTTATTTTATCAATAAGTTGTTGATTCATAAGCTTTTCCGCTATACTATTTTATATTCTTAATTATGTCCAATCCTGCGTCGATAAAGAATTGGCAGGACATTGCAGTTAAAAGTATACCTATTATCCTGTTTATTACGTTTATACCTGTTTTTCCAAGAAGTTTGCTTACTCTTGAGGCAAATTTCAATATTACCCATATCAACAAAAGGTTTAAAACCAATGCTGTTATAATTAGAGTAGTCTCAAGTATATTACCTTGAGCGTGTTTCATAAAAAGTGTCATCATTGTGATCGTTGCAGGTCCTGAAAGTAGTGGGATGGCCAGCGGAAACACTGAAATATCAATTCTTTTTAAGGATTCTCTTCTTTCTTCGGTTGTCTCCTGATTCATACCGGAATTGGACTTTGCAAACACAAGATCAATTGCCATAAGCAAGAGTAACAACCCGCCGGCTATTCTAAGTGCATTTAAGCTTATGCCGAGTAAGTCAAGTACTATTGTTCCTGCAAAACCGAAAAATAATAGTATAAAAAATGCGATTACCAAGCTTTTATTCATCATGATATTACGCCAGCGCCTTGGTGCTGTACCGGTTAAGGCGATAAACACCGGCGCCAATCCTATACCATCCAGCGTAACGAATAATGCCGAGAAATATTTTAAAAACGAATGTACTATATCTAACATCTATTACCTTTCAATCTTTTCTTGAGTATGTTTTTTATTATACAAAAAACATGTTTAAAAACTATTTTACACAAGGAGTGCCGTTAATACTTATGATTTTGGCAGTTTGCAAGTTGCCGAAACCGGTGGGGTTTGTAAATACAGCGGCTTAACTTTTGCCCAGAAGTAGTCTTTTTCTTTTATTTTCGCTTTATTATTTACAATTTTGGATAAAATCATCCCCAAATCTTTGTCAGTTTCGAGAAAATTCAATGATTCAAATCCTTTTTCTTTTATTATTGGCTGAATTGAGGTTTCGCTTATGATAAAAGAATCTGCCAGTGGTAAGCTGTCAATTTCGTCTATATTGATTAATTTAGGCGCAATCAACTCTTTGCTGTCTGCCGAGTATAAGGCTGTATAAACTTGTTTTCTTCTTGCATCAAGTATTATCAATGCATTTTTAGAGCTGGGATTCAATCCCGCAAGTATTTCCATTGTGGATACTCCGATAAGAGGCTTGTTTACTTGCTGTGCGAAAACTCTTGCTACAGTGAGGCAAGCACGTATTCCGGTGAAGCTTCCGGGGCCTATGTTTACTCCAAATACGTCTATATCTTTTATTTTTAAATGGTATTCTCTAAGCAGGCTTACTATTGATGAAATCAAAAAAGCTGAGTGGTACTTCTCTTCTTTATTTTCGATGATTGTTGATTTTAATGTTTTTTCATCTTCGCTCAAATTTACGTATGTTTTATTTAGACAAGTATCAAATACCAGTGTTTTCAATATTTTTATCCTTTAATTATCGTGTTTTTTAAATTTTCGATTACAGGGATGTAATCATCTCCTATTGCCGTAAAATTGAATGTACGAGAGGTCTCATCAATGTAATCGATTCTTATTTCTATTCTGTCATAAGGCAGTTTTACATCTGAAAACTCTGCCCATTCGACGAGTGTTAATATTCCTTTTTTTGAATACTCGTCCAATTCATCAATAACCGTTTTGACTCCTTCTTTCTCCAACCTGTATAAGTCAAAATGATAAACAGGAAGCTCTCCTGAGAGATACTCGTTTATTATAACAAAACTCGGGCTTGTGACTTTTTCCTTTACCGAAAGAGATTTTGCTAAAAATCTGGTAAATGCTGTCTTTCCTGCACCTATATCTCCGTATAAGCAAATAAAAGCCCCGTCGTTCTTAACTAGTGCGGCTAATTTTTCTGCCAATTTTGCAGTCTCGTCCACATTCTGTACGGTAATTGAAAAACTGTTTTGCATGTCACTACAATAACATGAAAAAACTTTTTATATAAAGTTTTAAACTACTTTTCTAACGAGATTCTAAAATATAAACCTTACAAATAAAAGTGAAACGGCAATTTACAATACTAATTGATAAATGAAAATTGCTCATTATATTACTAGCTATGAAAAGATTTTTTACTACACTACTAATTTTATTGATCTTTCCGCTTTGTTCCTTTGCAGAGGGAATGGTTATTCAAGGCGGAGTGTCTCTGACGTCGAAAGTGCCTCAAGGCTTTTTCGGCAGTTGGCGTGTTACGGCTGTCATGTCTTATACAAATAATGAAAGGCTTTTTACGTCAACTACATCTGATACTTGGAACTTATCAAAGATAAATGACGTCGTTACATTAACAAACCCTTATACTGGGGCAAAAGCTTCTGTTGACTTGCAGGAGGTTGATGGGAATACTATAAAATTTGTTCGTAAATCTAATTCAAGAAACGAAAATGTAACAGAAACTCCAATTTTAACTTTAAATGGTGAAAATTTCTATGGAACTGATAGAATAGTTATAGAAAAATACAAATTCGGAGAGTTGGTTCGCACGGATATTGTCGAATATAAGATTACTGCACAAAGGATTTCCGGCAATTCCGCTGACGAATTTCTCCGCTAATTGCTAGTGAAGAGAGATTAGGGTTTATCATGAGTGAAAAGAAAAAATATGAGTTTGATGTTTTAATTTTGGGCGGCGGGCCTGCCGGATTGGCTGCTGCAATATATGCTGCACGCGGGGCGGCTAAAACTGCCGTTGTTGATATATCAATGTTTGGCGGACAGCCTTCAAACTACCTTGAATTGGAGAATTATCCGGGGTTCTCTCATATCGGCGGGTATGAGTTAATGGAGAAATTTGAAGAACATGCCGATATGTTCAACATTTCTAAATTCCCTATGCAAGAGATCCAAAAGATTGAGCTGTTGGGTCAGAATAAATACGTAGAAACTTTGGATTCGATTTTTAGTGCTAAAGTTATAATTCTCGCTATGGGGGCACAAGCAAAAAAATTGGGTATTAAAGGTGAACTTGAGTTTGCCGGTCGCGGTGTTAGCTATTGTGCTGTTTGTGATGGGGCATTTTATCGTGATAAGACTGTTGCTGTCGTTGGTGGTGGCAATGCTGCCGTTGAGGAAGGTATTTATCTTACGAAATTTGCTAAAAAGGTTTATATCGTTCACAGAAGAGATACTTTGCGCGCGGACAAGATTATTCAAGAACGTGCGTTTAAAAACGAAAAAATTGAGTTTGTCTTTGACTCTGTCCCCGTTGAAATTCAAGGAGCAGATTCCGTTCAAAGCTTTATGATTAAAAATGTAAAAACTGATGAAATTAAAAAACTTACGGTTGACGGGGTATTTCCATATATCGGTTTTGCACCTAATGTCGGGTTGGTGCAAGGACAACTTAAGCAAGATAGTGGTGGGTTTATTGTTACTGACGAAAAGATGCAGACATCTGTTTTGGGCGTTTATGCAGTTGGGGATATTAGAACTACCCCGCTTAGGCAAGTTATTACTGCGGCTTCCGATGGGGCTGTGGCAGGCTGTTTTGCTTCTAAATATCTTGAAGAACTTCAATCCGAGCAGCTGCCTATTCAAGTTTCATAAACAAAAAAGCCTTCTTAAAATGAAGGCTTTTTTGTTATTTGAAAAATTTTTCAAATCTTGTTTCAGTATTGCAAAGCGTTAGATTTTGACTCAATAGCTCTTCTTTTGTTATATTTTTAGACTCTGTTTCATAAGACTTAAATGCTCTGTATTTGGGAATATTGTATTTTTCAATTATTATTACCGAATCGTAAGCAGTTAGCGATGCTATTTGTTCGTGCATTTTTTTCATTTTTTCGATTTGTTCATCTGTTGTTTCTATAGGAAATTCAGGAATATATTTAAAATTCATGTAATCAATAAAGTTTTTGAAGTATTCTATGGAGCTCTTTGGTGACTTGTAGCTTCCTCCCCACTTTTTGTTGTAGCTGGTGTGTAAATCTTCAATTATATACAACCCGCCCGGAGTTAATTTCGGAAAAAATTCTTCAAATGTTGTTATTACATCGCTGCATATGTGTGAACCGTCATCAATTATTATGTCAAAATTGGCATCGCTGAAATTTGTATTTATAAAATCAACATCTGATGCGCTTCCTATAAACACTTTTATATTTGGATTGTTAAATTCAATTTCTGCGCATTTCGGATTTATGTCGATACCTGTGATCTGTGAATTTTCAGGAAGATATTTGCTCCATACTTCAAGTGAGCCACCTCTGTCTACTCCTATCTCCATAAGGTTAACAGGTTTGTTTTCTTCTTTGAATATTTTCAGGTGTTTTTCGTAAATATGCAAATATTGTTCCCATTTTTGTGTAGGTAAGTTGTTGTGCGTTCTGAAAATATCATAAAAAGAATTTGGCTGAATGTTTATCATAGGACTTGTTTTTCTATAATCACCTTCTTTAGGCAGCCACTCTTGATATTTATTTATTTTTAATTTTCCTCTTATTTTATCTATCAAAAATTGTCCTTGTTTGAACTGCATGATGTCATTCCCCTCTTTTATTGATCTTCGTAAACATCTTTTTCTACAAGTCTAGAACGAAATTTCAAGCCTGCAATTGTTAATACTTTGCGCTTTTTGCTTTCAATTCGCTCATTTTTTACTGAGA
>CASEVT010000014.1 GCA_949291445.1 uncultured bacterium
AAATTCGGTGCCGATGTTATGAATCTCTACAATAAATACCAAGGTTCTGTATTGCCGGCATAGAATTATTCAGATATAAATTGAGCAAAAGGTTTAAAAATATCCAAAATGCGAAAAGCGTTATACCGGTTGTTTTTCTTTGTAAACGCAGGCGGAGATTGCGTCGAGAAGCCTTGCACACTGTACAACTTCTATTTCTTCGTTACAGTCCGATTTGTTTAATTTAGGTACGATAATCTTTTTGAAACCGAGCTTAGCAGCCTCTTTGATTCTTTTATCAATATTATTAACAGTCCGAATTTCTCCAGACAGTCCGATTTCACCGACAATGACAGTATCAGGGCTGACGATAACATCTCTTGCACAAGTTGCGACAGCCAGCGCAACTCCAAGATCCGCAGCAGGTTCGTCAATTTGCAAACCTCCGATTACGTTGACATAAACATCTTGTTTGCTGAGATTCAGTCCTATTCTTTTTTCAAGCACTGCGAGGATTTGTAATAATCGGTTGTAGTCAATCCCGTTTGATACTCTTCTGGGCGATGGGTAAGATGTCGTACCGACCAGTGCTTGAATTTCAATAAGCAAAGGTCGTGTACCCTCATTGGTAGCAATTACAACGCTGCCGGGGGTAACATTTTTTGTTCTTTCATTGAGAAACATTTCACTCGGGTTTGATATTTCGTGCAACCCATCATCGCACATGTTAAAAACCCCGACTTCATTGGTTGTTCCAAATCTGTTTTTCATACACCGGAGTAGTCTGTATGATTTGTATCTGTCGCCTTCAAAATATATAACAGTATCAACCATATGTTCCAGGACTTTTGGTCCTGCAATGTTACCTTCTTTTGTTACGTGCCCGATGACAACAACGGTAATATTTTTATTCTTTGCAATATCCATTAAAATGTTGGTGCATTCTCTAATTTGAGAAACAGACCCCGGAGAGCTTGATATATTGGCGGAATAAACCGCTTGAATACTGTCTATAACAAGCATGTCGGGCTTTAATTCATCAATACGCATTTTAATTGAATCAAAATTTGTTTGAGAATAAATGAATAATTTATCGGATTTTACATTGAGTCGTTGAGCACGAAGCTTGATTTGCGAAGCGGATTCTTCTGCACTGACATAGAGAATTTTTCTGCCGTTTGCTGATACGTAGTTTGAGGTTTGGAGCAAAATTGTTGATTTGCCAATCCCCGGATCTCCGGCGAGCAATATAAGAGAACCCTGAACCAGGCCGCCGCCTAAAACACGGTCAAATTCTTCAATGCCGGTTGATACACGGATTGAATGGTCTACCTCGATGTCGTCTATTAAGCAGGGTGCAATATCATCAATGGGCAACGATTTTGAGGTCGGTTGAATTTCTTGAGTTTCCTCAACAAACGTGCCCCATTTTTCGCATTCGGGGCATTTTCCCAGCGATTTAGCCGTTTCATATCCGCAATTCTGACAGACCCATTTTGATTTTAATTTTGCCATGTTCTTATTATAGCCGAATTAATTAACTATAAATATTAACATTGTAACAATTTGTTTAAAAATTGCTACAATAGTAATACACAATATAGTTATTTCATGATAACCTTTCAGTGGAAGCGTTACGATTGTAGAAGGAATTAAGAATGAGAGTGACAAAGATTGCGGGCGCTTATACGTTTTCTGCCTCAGATAAGAAAAAAAATGAAAACTCCCCAGCTTTCAAGGCTATAATTACAGAGACAAATACAGGGTTTTTAATGGACCTGCTGGAAAAGGCGGCAAGAAGAGGCAGAGGCAGTCAGCCGTCTAATCTTTTTGATGCGTTTGATATGGGACGTTCACTTTTGAAAGAACAGTTGGTAAGATTGAGTGATGATCTAAGAATAAACTTGCGTCCTCACCTGTGGACAGGCGCTACATTTTTCGGTTTTGGTGATAGAGTTGCTAATATTTCAGTGACGGCTTTTTTTGAAAATGCTGAAAAACAGAAAGCATTCTTCCAAAGATTTCGTCCTGAGGCATTGAATTATGATCTTCCTGACGCCATACTCTTACCAATGATCAAAGGAAGAAATTCTAAAGAGATGATGGAATCTTTCAAGAAAAATGGATACCGTTTCTTAAACAATGCCGGCGTTGCCGATGCATTCAAACATGAATATATTCAACAAGAGCTTGCAAAAGACGCCAAGCCGACTAAATTCCAGGAGTTCGTTAATAACCTCTTTTTGGCTACTCGTAATATGGATGTAAAAGAACTTTAAATTTCTCGAATAGAGTTGTGGTGGTTAATACCTTCGGTGATCGTTTATATTGCCGGAGGTATTTTTTATGATATAAATTTGCTTAAAATATATTAAATTTTGGTAACAATTAGTCAATTTTTGAGTTTGATTTGTTTTATAAAAACAGGAAGTTTTATCTACATAAAAAATATAGTGTGAAAGGTAGAAAATGCCACTGGTTATATCAGGAACAAATGCAAAAAAATATATAAATTGGGTAGGTGAACATGTTAATTCTCCTGAACAAAGATTGGCATTAGGTGCGACAGCACTGGCTACTCAGCCGTTTATTGATCTTAATAACAAAAATGTAGATGAACAGACACGTTCAATTTCAGTAGCCAGAACATTAGCGAAAATTATAGCAGGTACAATTGTCGGTGTTGCAGTAAGGCATGCTGCTATCAAGGGAATAGGTGCTTGCACAAAATATGAATTTTTGGATAAAACCGCAAAAATCTTTAAAGGTATAAAACCACAGTCAAAATATGATTTTATGACGCCTAATTCCAATGTTATTGAGGTAGAACCCGTCGAAGAATTTGTAAAGAAATACGATAATTATGTTAAGGCAGTCGGAACATTTGCCGCTACTGTGGTGATGATATTTACAAATTTTGCTATAGATGCACCTTTGACAAGATTTTTGACCGGAAAATTCCACAATTACATAGTTGGGGCTCAAAAATCAAACTCCACAGAAAATTTGAATCAGGAGGTGTCTAAATAATGAAACTTGCTGATACATTGTACAAATTATATTCTAAAGATAACGGCAAACAACTTGTACACACAGGTGCATTGGGATGGCTATTCAGTTCACTTGCTCAAGTTTGGGTGGTTGCTACAGATAAGAATATTAGCAAAAGAGAAAAGAAATTTTTGGTACCTCAAGAAATATGTGATGGTGCAACAAATGTAACTCTCTATTATACAATTAGTCAACTTATCAAAAAAGGCGGAGATTTACTTGTTGATAAGGGCTATCTGACGACTGATGACGTTGTCAAAGCAATAGAAACTCTCTCCGGTGATAAGTCTTCTTTGCAAAATGGCATTAATGCAATAAAAGATAGTTGCACATTTTCAACTAATGCTGCGAAAAAAGAGTTTACAGCAAAACCCATAAACTATATATTGGAAAACTTTTCTAAATTAGATGTATATAAAAATTTACCGGCAGACAAGCAAATTGCGGTAAAAGAGGCAATTGAATCAGCAGTACCGAAATTTGCCGGCTTCAAAAACGGTATAGGCGTAATTGCTGCGATCGGTGCGTCAATACTGGCTTGCAATTTGATCACACCTGTTGTAAGAAATAAAATGGCGGGTATGTATCAACAAAAATATATCTTAAGCCAGGATGAAAAATCCAAATCATCATACAATCCGCAGCCGGTACCCAAAACGTTTCAAGTATTTAATATGTCTTCAGGAATGAGAATATAAAAAAGGTTTACCCAAGCGGATAAACCTTTTTTTGATATTATAATTGTTATTTATTCTACGCTGAGACTAATTCTTCTGTCATCCGGATTAAATTTCAGAATTGTTGTATTAATCTTATCACCGACATGCAAAGTGCAATTATTTTTGTTTTGATAGTCGACGAGTTCGTTGTTTGGCAGAAGAGCTTCAACGCCGGCAAAAACTTCGACAAATGCACCGAAATGCTTAATTCTGGTTATTGTGCCTTCAACCTTATCGCCTTCTTTAATTTCCTCTTTTGCTCTGAGCCAAGGGTCTTCTTCAAGATTTTTAAGGCTTAAGCTGACGCGTTGCTTGTCCTGATCAATGCCGATAATTTCAACTTTAATCTTATCTGCAATTTTCAATACATCTGACGGATGATCAACCCAACGCCAGGACATCTGAGAAAGCGGTAATAAGCCGTCCATACCGCCGATATCAATGAATGCCCCGAAATCAGTAATTCTGACTACTTCACCTTCAACAACTTGTCCTACTTCCAAGTTGCCGAACATATTTTCTTTATTTTCTTCAAGCGCATCAGAGTAAACTTTTTTGTTCGAAAGTATGAAATTATTTTGTTGAGGATCCAAAGAAAGAATTTTTAACTCAATAGTTTCACCGACGATATTATCGAGATCTTTTGCTCTGAGGTGGCTAGAAGGAACGAAGCCTCTAACTCCCTTAACTTCAACCAATACACCGCCTTTAACGATAGATACAACAGTACCTTGAAGAGTTGCATCGCTATTTTTGAGTTCTTCGAGCTCTTTCCAGGCATAAGCCATAGCAACTTTTTTATAAGAAAGAAGGAATCTTCCGTCTTCATCTTCTTCTTTAATAATAAGAAATTCGTATTCGTTACCTTTTTGAAGAGTATCTTCGAGGGTAACAGACATATCCGCGCGAGCTTCTCTATTTGGAACAAGAGCAGATGTTTTTGAGCCGATATCTACGATTACACCTTCGGAATCATAGCCGCAGACTATACCTTTTATCAAATCTCCCTTTTGAAACTTGTAATCATATTGTGAGATTAATTTTTCAAACTCTTCGTCTGAATAAGTTTTTAGAGCCATTTGAACTCTCCATTTTTCTTTGACTTGTAGTAAACATGTATCATATTATAACAAAATTTTCCGATTTTCGTAGATTTTAATTTGTTTAGTTAACATGAGTTAATATTTGACAGCTCTTATAGCATAAAAAGTTTATAAAAAATATATATAAATCGTGAAAAAAAATACGATTTTCATATTTTTTTTATTCAAAAGCTCTGTGATAGATGTTGTTTCGATTTTCGAAAAAAACATAAAGTAATGCAACTACAGCAAAAGTATGATCTTTTCTATAAGAATTGATTTGCGCAATGATATCAATTAGAATAATTACAACTAAAGTTGTATACACCTAAAATCGAATTGGAAAATAGAATATGCCTTCATTAGCAAAGATTTTAATTATAGATGACAACCCGAAATACTTGTCAGATGCATTACCGATGTACGGTTATGAGGTAGATGCAGTGAAGGACGGTTTTCAGGGGTTAAAGAAGTTATCCTCGGAAGAAAGTTCGTATGATTTGGTATTGTTAGATGTGATGATGCCAAATATGGACGGATGGGAGACTTTAAGGGCGATTCGAAACAATAAGAAATACAGTTCCGTGCCGATAATAATGATAACAGCGCTAAACGAAGAACAAAAAGAGATATCC
>CASEVT010000015.1 GCA_949291445.1 uncultured bacterium
CTCCTCAGAAGCATAAATTTCGTACTTGGTAGCACTCAACATGAATGTCTCAGCAATCAAGAGTGCCGTAGGGACCAGAGCAGCAATAAGGCTTAATAAAATCCCCTGTAAATCCCCACCGATTTCCGTCATAAAATAAGAACTGTTCATTGTAAATTCGATAAATATAATTACTATCGCAATAATCAGTGAACGGTTTTTCTCAAATCCAAGTTTTCTCAAACCTTCCAAACCGAGAAAATCTGTTCCGTGTAATAAATAATTAGAAAATCCATCCTGCTTCAATACATTTGCACCCTGAATTTTTCTTATTGAAAGAAAAGCATTTACAAAGGCGAAAAATGCGAAAATTATTAAAAATGAAGCCAGAACGAGGAACACAGGACTGAATCTCAAACCCGAAACCCTTATCCAACCTGCAGCCTCCGGAAAACACATTGCAAGCGTGTTCGAAACTCCATAAGCCAAAAACGGCGCCGTCAAAAAGCCTATAAGTGTTTCACCCAAAGATTTTAACTGCAAGTTAAACAATCGTTCCTTTATGTTCTTCAATTTTGTATTACTCAAATTGTTCACATATCGTTCAACCCAACTGCGATAACGGTTGAGCACACCTTCAAAATCCTCACGGTACTCAATTTTATTTAATTCTTTATCTAAATAATGCCCATTGCTTTTAAAATAGCCGGATGCCACAGCAAGAATTATATTTACACCTACAAAGAATAAAGACACCAAAACAGCAAATATAACGTTTTTGTCCGGATTCATATAATAAATAACATTAACCGCATATAAAAAGCAAAAGAACACCACTGCAATACCAATCATTGAATTTTTGACCATATTCAATACGGAATTTTGCTCACGTTTAAACGCCAGATATACACCCTGTTTCAATATGAGTGAAATCCCAAAAACAACGAATGTAAATAAGAACAGCATCTTTATATTTGTAGGAAGCCGCAAAAAATTTCCGGTATCTTGAATAGGCAACCCCATCAAATAATTTGACAAACCAAAAGCACATACCAATGCACTCAAAAATAAAGCAATATTAATAAATACAGACGAGATTGTATTCAGGGATATCCGTTTTTTCAAATCATTAACGGAAACAAAAATCTCCTTGATAATTGCAGCTCTATCGGCATCAATATCACTTTTTTGCTTTTCAATTTTTATGCGAGCGGAAGTATTAACACCGCTTCCGGACAAAGCCTTGATATCATCCTCCGTAAAATCTTCCTGCGCAATCTTTTTCAATGATTTTCTAACAGGAGTCGAATCAGTAACTTTTATAGTAATATACTGCTCGGAGTCTGCAACCATAATCTTGCAAAGTTTATCCAGTTCAATCTTTTTTGCAAGCGGAACACCCCGAAACAAAAGTTGTTCGCAGTTAAAATTATTGACCAAAACCCAACGACCGGCTCCAAAATCATAAGACAATGTAAGCATAAACTCGAAACCGAATTTCAAAACCATATCACACTCAGACTGCGAGCCGACGGTAACAACCTCATTCGAATCAAATATTTTTTCACAATCAGATGTTTTAATAATAAGTCCCATATAAAACCTCTATCTTCCTAACGCACGAATATATTTTCTCAGTGATTTTTCAGCAGTTTGTTCCGGAGCGACTATCAGCTTATTTTCACCAAGAACAGGTGTAAGTTTCTCTTTAACCATGTCTAATTTCTGCGGATGAGCAAACAAAAACATCATAGACAATTCCGGCACATATTTTTTAACGTTCTCAACATTTTCTGGCAGCAAATCCCAATTTATTTGCTTAGAAGTTGCACCCTCATTCTCCAAATCACCAATCACGACAATCGATGGAACATAGCCTTCTTTTTTCATTGTAAGCACATGAGAAAATGCCTTTTTCAATCCATCACCGTATGCCGTACCCAATTCTTCAGGATCATATTTTGTAAAAGCTTCCATAGCTTTTGTTATTTCATTTGTGTTATGCGGCGCACCTTCATAAATAAGGTATGCATCTTGTGATACTTTAATTATCTTAACCTGATCCTCCGGATCGAGTGTTGAACAGATTTGCTTCAAAAACTTTTTCTGTTCCGCAAGATTCTGTTGATTAGACGCAGATGAATCGACCACAAATATCACCGCTGCAGGTTTAAACTCATCAGGTTCAAAATTCTTCAAACCGTTCCACAACAATCTCAATATTATTGATGTACACAAAATCAGTACACCTATTATAACCAACCTTCTGTTCACCGCTTCGTCCTTTCAACCTTTTATTACTATTTATAACGATTTAATGAAAATAAAGTTCATTTTCCGTCAAAACCTATTTAGTTTTAGCATTTTTCAAGACAGAAAGCCATTTTGATTTTTCATCAGGAGCAACAATACCTTTTTTAGCATAATGAAAATGATACAAACCCTTTTCATTTTTCACAACACGCGCAATCTCAGATTCACTGCCGCCATCAAACGACCATTCATAAATTATCTCATTCGGCGACTCTGAAATTACTGTTTTAGTAAAGGTTTTTTGTGCGTTCTTGGCAACATCCTGAATTTGTTTTATATGGGAGTTTAAGTACTCAGATACAGATTTTTCTTTTATATATTCCGGAGTATAATGCTGTATCGTCACCAATTCTGTCCACTGATAATTTTTAACATCTTCACCCTTTTTACTGTATTGCAGCAATGACATTGAAGTATTCGTAATCGTCAATGCATTCTCCCATACAGTCCAATCAAGCTGCACTACATCATCTACATCAGATGATTGAGCATCGTTCGCTGCGGGTTGTTTAGCAGTTCCTTGGATTTCTTTTCGACTATTTTTCTTCTCTTCCAAAAGCTTTGCCAACCGTGCTTTTTGCGGTTCTGCGTTTATAAGATTATATTTATTTTCCTCTTTTTTTACATCCTGAATTACATTTTGATAATAAACTTTTGTATCCGCAGGCATGGACTCAAGTTGCACAGCCTTTTCATAATACTCAAGTGCCGCATCAAAGTTTTTTGCACTTCGTTCCAGATCTCCCAAAAATATGTATGCATTCCACTCATCTGGATATTTTCTCAATGCCTCCGTCAACACTTTATGCGCTTCTTTGGTTTCGTTTTTGTATCCGTAACTTGTTCCTAATAGACAATATGTACTATATGAATCGGGATTATATTTTAAAGCGTTAGTAAAGCTTGTTATTGCCGTGTCATAATCTTTTTCGTTGTAAGCTTTAAGCCCCTTGTCATACTCAAATTTAAAACTTAAACTCTGCGTACAACCTGATTGCAAGATAACAAACGCACACAACAACAGACTAAAAAATATTCTATGTAAATTTCTCATTCGCTCCTCAACATATAAATTCTACACCGTAATTATATCATATTAACTTTAAGCAATAAATTGTTAAGTTTTGGTTAAAAAAAACAATAAATCCGAAAGTCAGAGTTATAACGTAAGTGTAAATGAGAGATAAAAAGTTTGAAAGGAGTATAGATTATGAAATTTTTAGTCAGAAAAGCACCGGAACATTTTCTAAGAACTGTAAATGATGAAATCAGCTCTTTATTAAACAGACATTTTGACAGCTATTTTCCGGAAGCTGCATATTGGGAAGAAATGGACAAGTTTTCTATGCCGGTTGAAATTACGGACAAAGGTCGGGATTATGAAGTAAAAGCGGAATTGCCGGGCGTAAAAAAAGAAGATCTTGATATCGATATTGATAAAAATTATCTGACAATTAATGCTAAAAAAGAAGAAACTAAAAATACTGATGAAAATACCTACAAAAAATCCGAATTTCGCTACGGTGAATTTACAAGAACAATTTATTTTCCGGAAGAAATTAATATTGAAAAAACACAAGCCAAACTTGAGCATGGCATATTAAAGATTGACGCTCCAAAAAAATATACAGAAAAAGATGAAAAGAAAAAATTAACCGTAAACTAAAAAACAGTAACTGTTACTCAGAAAATAAAAAAAGAGCAGGCTATTTGCTTGCTCTTTATTGTAAAAATTTATAAATTTCAAAAAAATAAACCGCACAAATTTATATTTAGAAACTTAAACTATATGTCAGAGATATGGTATTTCAGATGATAAACAATATTTCGATTCAGTATACAAAACCGAATTATCCGATATACAATCCGAAAAATCAGCAGAATGAAGTAAACTTCAGAAATAAAAATTGCACAAAGCCCCAACCCATCTCAAGTGCAAATTTATTGGCATACATAGCACACTTCAAAAAAACGCCGTTCCTTGAAGTTGAATTTTATAATACCCCCTCCTCTTCGGAATTGGAGAAAAAATACGGCAAACTAATGCAAGAAGAGATTAAAGATCTCAACACAAGAGCCGGAAAAGCAGGACAAATCCTTAACTGGATTGAAATTTTACCAAAAACTCAGCTGCAAAGACTGGATGCAATCTACAAAATAGCCGGTGATTTAAAACAGCACGGTTCAAAGAAACTTGGAATAATAGGGATTGGTGGTTCTAAACACACAATAGAAAACCTACTATCACTAAACAACCTTCAAGACAATGTTGTTTTTCTTTCGGTTGTTGACCCTACCGGAATAGACAATTTCATAAAAAGTCTCGGCAATCTGGATGATGCCTGCATAATGATTGCATCAAAATCCGGTACTACCTTAGAAACAGCTACAGGATATGAGTTTGTGTATAAAAAATTTTTAGATGAATACACTAAAAGCTATATTAATAAAGGTTATACTCCAAACGCAGCAGAATCGTATGCAAAAACTCAAATTGCAAACCACTTTATTTGTGTAACGGATGAAAATCCCCAAAAAAGTGCTCTAAAAAAAATTGCAAAAGAAAAAAATTACAAATGCGGAATAATAC
>CASEVT010000016.1 GCA_949291445.1 uncultured bacterium
CGGAGTTGTTCAGAAAATATGCAAACAACGGTGTGGAAATTTTTGTATCAGCGGCCGCGTGGGGACAAAATAAACTGATGCACTGGGAGATTATGCAAAAAGCCAGAGCTATTGAAAACCAGTGTTATATGCTTGCTGCCGATCAAACCGGTAAAATTAGCGGTTCTGATTTTAATCTCGGACATTCTATGGTAATATCTCCGTGGGGTGATGTGATTGATGAATTGGGCTGTGAAGAGGGATGCATTTTGGCGGAGCTTGATTTAATAAAGCTGCGTAAGTTGAGAAAAGATTTTCCGTTGTTAAAGGACAGAAGGAACGAACAATTTCAAATTAAGGAGATAAATGTTTATGAGTAAATTTTTTAAGTGCCTGGTTACTGCTATGACGATTATGTTCTTTGCTACGTTACAAGCATATGCGGCGAACAGGATTGATTCAATAATAAAAAGATCAAAAATTAATGATTCATCTACAATTGCTGTTTCTGTTCGTAATGCTAAAACCGGCGGTGAAATATATGCTTATAATCAAAACAAATTGATGAATCCCGCATCGGCACTTAAAGTGTTTACGATGAAGCCTGTATATGATCTTCTTGGTTCTGATTACAAGTTTAAGACTTCATTGTATAAAGATAAGAAGAATAATTTATATATAAAGTTGGCGGGTGATCCGAGTTTTAGTACTCAAAAATTGACCGAATTGTTAAAAAATAACAAAGGTGAAGTTAATGACATAGTAATCGATCCGTATGCTACGGATTACGTTGAATGGGGAATCGGTTGGATGTGGGATGATGATGTAAGCCCGTATTTTCCGAAATATTCTCCATTTACAATAAACAATAATATGATAAAAGTTGACATATTGCCTGCAGAAAATGGCGGATTACCTGTGATCAAGAATAATTCAGGTTATTCTATTATTCTGGTGAACATGTTGAAATCAGGCGATGAGAATAATTTCACAATCTCACGCCAGCCTTGGCAATCGTCTGATACAACCTTGTTCGTCGGTACGGTAAATCAACCTGCGAGCGTTATGTTGCCTGTAGATAATACGGAAAGGTATTTTGTAACTTGTCTTAAAAATGCAATTCAAAAATCTGGCCTTAAATATACAGGAAATATAAAAACAGGACAAGTTTTGCGTACATTGACTCCGGTTGCGTCTGTTGAAAGTGACGAGTTACAGGATTTGATTGCTGTAACTTTGAAAGAAAGCAATAATTTGTATGCAGAAATGTTGCTTAAGGCAGGCGGCGCAAAGTATACAAACTCACAAGGTACAACAGCGAACGGTTTAGAGCTGTTTAAAGAACAGTATTCTTCAATCAAATCAAACTCGCCTGTAATAGTTGATGCTTGCGGAATATCAAGAAATAATCTTTTTACTGCTTCATGGATGAGTGAGGCACTTCATAAGATATATAAGGATAAAAATTTTGACGAGTACGAAAAATTATTGCCTAAACCGATAGAAGGTACATTGTCAGACAGGTTAATCAATATTAGCCGCTTCGTAAGAGCAAAAACAGGTACCATGAGCGGTGCAAGTTCACTTGTAGGTTATGTTACAGCTAAGAGCGGAACAAAATATTGCTATGCTATTTTGATTCAGAACTTTGATCTGCCGGTTGCTGAGATTAAGGCTTTGGAAGATAATATTGTTAATGCAATTTATGAATACTAATAGACTAAACATATTAGGAAAAATTTCGTTATATAGTATATAATAGTTAATGATTAAACTTGACGTTAAAAAAAAATGTATTAAAAATAAGTTAGATTTAATAAGGATAAATAGAGGTAATGAAATTGAAAAAGTTGATTTTAAGCATGACGCTCATAGCATTTTTCGCAACATCGTTGGCGGCGTATAGTGCTCAAGTAAGTGATACACAGATTAAACAAGCTATTAGTAAATATAAGACAAAGAATTATATGGGTTGTCTTCAAGATACTCAAGATATTATTTCAAAAGATCCGTCAAATGCCTTTGCATATTACTATCAAGCTTTGGCATATACTCAATTGGGAAAAATTGATGACGCAATTGATGCGTATAATAAAGTTATCAACTTGAACAATGTAGCTGTGTTGGTAGAAAATGCGAATAAGGGTATTAAGTGCCTTGAGGGCAAAGACGGCTGTAAACCGGATGCGGCAGAAGAAACCGATCTGGATAAGTTTATCAAGTCTGATAAGTTCTATGGAAATAGCGTGCAGGCCGACTTGAATAAGAAAAAACTTGATAAGATAAAAAATAATATCAACAAACAAAACAATCTTAAATCTGAAATGCCGACCAATGATGAGATTGCTGAGGCGGTAAAAACCCTTGCCAAAATTGGATTTAATCCTTTGGCTCAGATGAGCAATTACCAAACTATGAGTCCTGAAATGATGCAGATGAACATGTTGTTGGGTAATAACTCGGGTTCTCAGATGAATATGTTGCCAATGCTTTTGATGAGCGGTCAAAACGGCAATAAACTTTCTCCTGAGATTATTCAGTCAATGTTGATGAATAACATGTCAGCAGATATGAATTATGGCGGAATGTACACATATTAAGCATTAACGCAAAGGAGGAAGTTTGAAACTGGATACGACACGTTTTGGTGAGATAGATATTGACGAAAATCTTATATTTGATTTTGTAGAACCCATTGTTGGCTATGATGAATTTAGAAAGTTTGTGCTAATTGAGCATAAGCCCAATTCGATTTTTAAGTGGCTGCAGTCTGTTGAAGAACCATCGTTGGCATTTCCTGTAGGATTACCGGCAGTATTCGGGCTTGAGTATGAATATGAGATACCTGATGAAAAGGCCGAAATTTTAGGATTGAGTTCTGCTGAGTCTTTAATTTCACTGAACATTGTTACTATACCCAATAATATGCCTGAAAAATCAACGATTAATCTTCTGGCACCGATCATAATTAATGCGGCAAATAAAAAAGGCATGCAGCTAATACTTCAGGGCTCTGATTTTCCTGTGCGTCAACCTTTATTTACTGATAAAAATGCAAAGGAGAGTGTTTAATGCTCGTTCTTTCAAGAAAAATTGGTGAAAAAATAATAATCGACGATGAAATTGAAATCGTAATAATTGATTCTAATCAAAGTTCCGTAAAGTTAGGTGTAAATGCACCTAAGTCAGTAAGTGTTTACAGAGAAGAACTTTATAAAGAGATAAAAAATACTAATAAAATTAGTAATACTACTTCTTTTGATGCGTTGAATGAACTTCAAAATTTAATTCACCCTGATACACAAAAGTCTTCAGTTATTGAAAAATTCACTGCAAAAGTTAATGATGATAAAAAATGATTTCTCGAAGGAAGAGCTGCTTTTTGAGCTGTATGTAAGAAAAAATTATCATGATTTGACATCTAAATTGGTAAATAGTACTGAGCCATATTGTTTGGAGATATTAGCCCGTACATATTTAGAATTGTTGGATTTTTCAAACGCATTAAACATTTATGAAAAGCTCGGTATGAAATATGAGTTCGGGCGGGTGTTGTTATTGCAGGGAAAACTTGATGAAGCAAAGTCTGTTTGGTATGGACTTGAAATAAATAGTCCTCTGGTACTTTGGGGAAGAGCTTTAGTTCAGTTTATTGAACGTTATGTGATCGATTTGCCTGCTTTTTTTCAGATAAGAAGCTTCCTTGAGGTCGATTTAGATGCTTTAATGCGGTCACATCAGTATGAATTTTGTGAAAATATAATTAACTGTGCTGATTTGATGGCTCAAAATAATACCGAGTGCTATAAGTTTATTGGCAGAGTTTTTGTTAATCATAAGCTGTATGATATAGCTAAGATTTATCTTCAAAAAGCAAAAGAGGTCTGTTATTCTGATCCGGAGGTGCATTATTTGTTTGCAAAATGTTATATGGCTAATAATAATAGTTACAGGGCTATAGAGAGTCTGAAAACCTGTTTGCAAAAGGTTCCGGAGTATTATCCGGCACAAATGTTGCTAAATGAATTGGTCCGGAATTAAAATTATGTTGAAAGAATAGGTTATTATGGTGTAGAATAAAGTCAGGATAAAATTATCAGGAGTTAAATAATGTTTGAACGTTTTACGGAAAAAGCAATAAAAGTTATAATGCTTGCTCAAGAAGAGGCAAGACGTCTCGGGCATAACTTTGTCGGTACTGAGCAAGTTTTGTTGGGTTTGATAGGTGAAGGAACGGGTGTTGCTTCAAAAACTTTAAAATCAATGGGGATAACTCTCAAGGATGCGCGTGCTGAAGTTGAGAAAATTATCGGTCGCGGTTCCGGTTTTGTGGCTGTTGAAATACCGTTTACTCCGCGTGCGAAACGTGTATTAGAGTTGTCATGGGATGAGGCTCGTCAGTTGGGTCATAATTACATAGGTACTGAACACTTACTATTAGGGTTGATAAGAGAAGGTGAAGGGGTTGCTGCAAGAGTGCTTGAAAACCTCGGTGTAGATTTGAATAAGGTAAGAAGCAATATAATAAAAATGCTTGGAGAGTCTAAACCAACGCCTCAAACTGCTACAGCCGGTACGGCTTCAGGCGGAAAAACAAAAACTCCGAGTTTGGATGAGTTCGGTACGGATCTTACTATGGCTGCTCAGGAACAAAGGTTGGATCCTGTTGTAGGACGTGAAAAAGAGATTGAACGTGTCATACAAATTTTGGCAAGACGTACGAAAAATAATCCTGTTTTGCTCGGTGAACCAGGGGTTGGTAAAACTGCTGTTGCAGAAGGGCTTGCTACAAGAATTGTTAACTCAGATGTACCTGATATCTTGGAGGGTAAAAAGGTTATTCAGCTGGATATGGGATTATTGATTGCAGGTACTAAGTATCGTGGTGAGTTTGAAGAACGTTTGAAAAAAATTATGGACGAAATCAGACAGGCCGGCAATGTTATACTTGTAATTGATGAGATGCATACTTTGATTGGGGCAGGTGCTGCTGAAGGTGCAATTGATGCCGCGAATATTTTGAAACCTGCATTGTCCAGAGGTGAAATTCAAGTTATTGGTGCTACTACTTTAGATGAATATAGAAAGTATGTTGAAAAGGATTCTGCTTTAGAAAGAAGATTCCAGCCGATTATTATTGAAGAACCTTCAGTAAATGATTCTATCGAAATTTTAAGAGGTTTGAAACCTAAGTATGAAGAACACCATAGATTAAATATATCAGATGAAGCAATAATTGCTGCTGTTGCGCTTTCTGATAAGTATATTACTGATAGATTTCTTCCTGATAAGGCAATTGATATCATCGATGAAGCTAGTTCTAAGGTTCGCCTTAATGTTAGCTCATTGCCGCCAGAGGGAAAAGAAATTGAAAAAGAGTTGAAAACTATTATTAAACAAAAAGAAGATGCTATCAGAAATCAAGAGTTTGAGCTTGCTTCCAATCTTAGAGATAAGGAGGCTGATTTAAAAGAGAAAATAAGAGAGCTTTCTCAACAGTGGAAAGATGAGCATGATGCGAACAAGCCGGTTGTTACAGCTGAAAATGTTGCTGAGGTTGTGAGCATAATGACGGGTATTCCGACTACAAAAATAACTGAAAGTGAAAGTGAAAGACTGCTTAAACTTGAAGATACTCTTCATGCCAGAGTTATCGGTCAGGATCAGGCTGTCGTTGCTATTGCAAAAGCTATCAGACGTGCAAGAGTCGGACTTAAAAGTCCTAATCGACCGATTGGTAGTTTTATTTTCTCAGGTCCTACCGGTGTTGGTAAAACTGAACTTGCGAAGGCTCTTGCTGAGGCTGTTTTTGGCTCGGAAGACAATATGGTTCGTGTTGATATGTCAGAGTTTATGGAGAAACATTCTACGTCAAAACTTATTGGCTCGCCTCCGGGGTATGTTGGTTATGATGATGGTGGGCATTTGACTGAGACTATTAGAAAGAAACCTTATTCTGTCATCCTCTTTGATGAAATCGAAAAGGCTCATCCGGATGTGTTCAATATTATGTTACAAATACTGGACGATGGACGTTTAACAGACTCTAAGGGTCGTCATGTAAACTTCAAGAATACTATCATAATTATGACAAGTAACGTCGGTGCAAGTATGATATCTACTACGGCGAAACTCGGCTTTAGCGTTTCTAATGATGAAAGTAAGGACAAATATGAACATCTCAAAGAGACTGTTATGGAAGAGCTCAAAAAAGCTTTTCGCCCTGAGTTTCTAAACAGAATTGATGATATTATTGTCTTTGCTCATTTGAGTAAGCCTGAAATACGCGAGATTGTTGAACTTATGTTTAAAGATCTTCTAAAACGTATTGAGGCGCATGAGTTTACTGTTGAAATTTCCGATGAGGTAAAAGATTACCTTGCTGATGAAGGCTATTCTGAGGCTTATGGTGCCAGACCTTTGAGACGGGTTATTCAAAAGAAAATTGAGGATACACTTGCTGAGGAGATTCTCAACGGTAAGTATGTTGCTGGTGATACAATTAAGGCAAATCTTGTTGATAAAAAGATTGTCTTTGAAAAAGTCGGTGCTAAGTCAGATAAAAAAACTACTGTTTAGTTTAATGACAGTTGTGAATATTATAGTAAAACAGGACAACTTATACAAAGTTAAGTTGTCCTGTTTGTTTAGCCCAGTTTTTTGAGTTCTTGCAAGACTTCTTCAACATGCCCGTCAAGATTTGAATCTTTCCAGATTGAAAATATTTTGCCATCCTTATCGATCAGGTATGTTGCAGCTATGTTCTTTTTATGTCCTAAATCTGTTGCCTCAACAAGTCCATAGAGGTTTTCTACCTTTTTTTCCGGATCAGAGAGTAGTGTGAGTTTTAGATCGTATTTTTTTTGAAACTCTTTATGCTGTTTACAGCTATCAGAGCTAATTCCCACAACCTTCGCTATATTATCAAGGTATTCAAAACTGTTGCTAAAATCAACAGCTTCGAGTGTGCAACTTGCCATTTCATCTTTCGGGTAGAAAAATAAGATTACATTTCGTCCGAGGTAATCTGACAGTTTGAACTCAATTTCATTACCATCTTTGTCTATACCGCTGAGGGTGAAATCAGCAGCTTTTTCTTTTAATTCCATATACCGCCCTCCTTTTTATTAAAAGTTTAAACTTTTATCTCAAAAAAGGAATTCGACAAAATGCGGTATATTTTCATTAACTATAGATTTTCAGACATCATCGTTATGTACAATATTAGGTTAGATGTAAATCTGTCAACATCTTTGAATTGTACACCTGCGGTCAAGTCGCTGTTTGCTCTGACGACTTCACCTTTTACATCGAATGGGATGCCCCTATACAAGAAGTTAACGCTGATTAGCTCACCATTTTTGAGCATTCCGTCTGTTGCAACCAGCATTCCGCCTTTTGATATGTCTCTGATATCAATGACCGATGCTCCGGATTCTGTTGAGGAGCTCAATATCTTATAATCGCTGCTTAACAGTGACCATCTGATGTCGTGTCTGTCTTTGTAGCTTCTTGTATTCTTTTGTCTGTCTCTGAAGCTATCCAGTGTCGTATCTTCTTCAATCTTGTTTGATTTGTGTGTTAAACGTTGGAAGCTGTTTTCAGTTTGCGGGCTGTTAAGTATGTTTGAATTGTTATAGTAAATGATAGGTGCACATGTCTGGATTTCAGGATTTTCATTCATTTTTAGCCAGAACGAACCTGTAATCATTGTAAACAATGTACCCGCTGCTTGATAATCATATTGGAATGTATCGTTATTTACGTCAACTATATACTTGTTATTTTGGATTCTTCCGTGTTTATTTACTGTCATACTATCAAAGTTAAAGTCTGCAGGTATTTTTTCATTCAAATCGTCAAGTATTTCTGTTGCATTGATGTTTGCAACATCACTATATACTTTATCAAATTGTGCACCGAATAATGTATCTTCGTACACCGGTTTGCCTATTGTTAGTTTCAAATCTAGAACTTTTTTGTCATTCTCTGGTACGTAATTGGGGTTTACCCATTCAGCAAGCGGTGGATGTATTACTTCTTGATTATAGTTATATCCTTGTATGTCAAATGTAACCATTTCACCATTTTGGTTCGCGCTATGAAAACCTGTTGCCGTTGTATCATGTTCGTTTGCATAAATTCTGTCTGCTTTCATAACTACATTTTCTCTTACATAGGCATTTAGTATTTCCAGTAATCCATTATTTGATGTTACTACCAGATTTAGAACATTCGGATACATATCATTAGCTCTATCCACGTCAAGTTTTCCAAGATTGTTGAACTTAAGATGTGCTCCGTTTGATACGACGTTAATTGATTCCGGTGCCGTAATTGCATCTATGTAAGAATTTCCGTTTATATTAAGGTTTATCGAGCCATTCTGGCTCAGCAAGTAATCAACATCCATCTTTTGACCGCTGTTGGCACTTGTAATGTTAATATTACCATCAGTTTCGCCGGATAATTTTCCGTTAATTACTGCATTGTTGATAGTTATTGTAGAATCTGTTCCACCTGCATAGAGGTATGCGTCTTTTGCCTGTACAATGCCTGCGTTTTTGCCAGATACAATTGAACCGTCGACTGCCGTAATTAGTACTGTATTATCAGAGGCAACATTACCTACTGAGAAGTCTCGATTAAGTGTTCTTACATTTACTATTGCATTACCGTTATTTTTTGCATTTGCATTTATCGTTCCGTTATGGGTTATTACATTAATCGATTTTGAGTTGTCCAATCTGTTTTCGTAACCGTCTTCTCTTGCGGTATCTATAACATCATCACGGACACCGACATTACCTTGTTGTGTGTTGAGGTAGATGTTTTCTGTTGCAACAATTCCCACTCCGTCTGCTTCACCTGTGTGTAGAATATTGCCTTTGCCTTTAACTTCCAGCTTTACTCCGCCGTTTTCATTGTTTAGGTAGACATCGTCCGGATTTAGTTTGTGTTCAATTTCTAAGTCCGAATTGTGTACTATTAAGGCTATATCACCTTTTACATTTGGATCTGACGGATTTGTTGTATTTGTAATCGTTCCTTGTAAGTCCAATCCGCCAGAACTATAGTTTTCCAGTGTTACTCCGCTGTTTGTATTTATTTCTCCGGTGAGGGTGAGTTTTGAATTTTCAGCAGTTACATAGTTTATAATTTCGTTTGTTCCTGCATTACTGTTTATTGTTCCGCTTATTAAGATTCCATCATTGCTCGTTGCCGGTGTAGTTTGGTTGTTGTATATTTTTATACCTTGACCTGCCTGAGGATCTATAGCTGTATCTGCGGTCGGTATAGTCTCATTATTCTCCAGTGTTCCGGCTATTGTTATACCATTTGTTCCTTTATTGTTATTTATAAGTTTTATACCGCCTTGTGATGAAAGTGTTTGGCTTTGTGCTACAGTTATTCCTTCCTGACCGTTATTTTCAATTGTTAGTAGTCCTAAGGTATCTATTCTATTTACATTTATATGTACACCGGTGTTTTCTTCATTGAGATTTGACAGGGTCACGTTGCTGTTATTTGTCAATTTGCCAGACATTTCTATGCTGCCTGTCGAGTCTTTCTGATTCTGTATCAGTACATTTTTTGTGTTGGCTATTTCTCCGTTATTGGTTATGATTACGCTTTCGCCGCTGTTTTGGATGTTTACAGTTTCGGCAGCATTGTTGCCTGTTATTGCAGAATTTATGTTAATGTTTCCTGAATTGTTTGTCATATTCAATTCTGCGTTGTTTGCTATTTTTCCGTTAACATCTATTCCAATGCCGTTTGTTGCACCAGTGCCGGAGTTTAGTATATTGAAGATTCCTCCTTCATAGTCTGTTCCGTCTACTGTGCCTCCATTTACTAGTTCTGCGGTTTCTTTTATTATGATTCCTCCGCCGTTAGCTCCGTTTTCGCCGGCATTTTCAAGCGTAAATGTACCCTTTCCGTTTATCTCATAGTTTGATATTTTTGCGTTGTCATCTACTATTAGTCGGCCTTGACCAGACTTTTTGATTGTTACTTCATTCCCGAAATTCTTCAAATCTTTGAAACCTACTATCAAATCATTTTCTGAACTGTCTGTAAATGAATTTATTGAACCATTTTGCATGTTCAATGTACCATCAAGATTGAAGGTACCTTTGCTATTTTGCAGTGATAGTGTTCCATAGTTGTCTATTATTGCTTTTTCATCAAAATTGAAACCGGCATCTGCGTTGTTTGTTATAGTTAGTTTACCTGTTTTATTATTTTTTATTGCACCTTGCAGATCTATTTGACCGTTACCGTTATTTTCTAATGTCATTGTTCCGGAGTTATTTATATATATTCCGCTAAAGTCATTATTTGTTTGCGGTATTTCTATATTTCCGGCGTTGTTTATGAGTGTGAAATTGGCATTTGTTGTCGAATTGTCTATACTTCCGCCAAGGGTCGTTCCCTGTTGACCTTCATTTGTTATGTTTATTGTCCCTTTGTTTATCAGGTTTGATGTGTTTGTGAAGTTTATACCTGAACCAGATTGTGTGGACAGGTTTTTCACGGTTAATGTTCCGTTGTTGTTTATTGTTCCGTTTTGTAGTATTTGTGAGTCGGCATTGTTTGTTATTGTACCGGTTTTGTTTGTGCCTATGTCGAAATTATTCAGTATTATATCACCTGTATTATTGTTTGTTATTGTTAGATTTCCTTCATTATTGATGTTTCCAGTATGAGTTAGACCTGTATTTGTCGTGATATTTACTCCGGTTTTTGCAGTAAGATCCTTTATTTGGGCATCTTCTGCGCTGGTTATGCTTATTGAACCCGTGGTCGAGGTTGCATTTTGTATTGTTGCTTTACCTGCGTTTTGGGTGCTGAGTTGTATATTTCCGGTTGATTCGGCATTCGTAATATTCAGGTTATTTGAGTTGGATGTTATATCTATACCTGTTTTGCCGTTTGCTGTTATATTTGCGTCAGTTTTAATGTTGAATGTAC
>CASEVT010000017.1 GCA_949291445.1 uncultured bacterium
AATTGGTGTATACCTTCTTTTAGCTTTGCTTTTCTGTTTTCTTTTTTGTCAGCAATCAATCCGCCTGTAAGTCCACCTATTGTTGAAGCTGTTGCCAGCGCTATAACTTTAGTCGGGGATTCAAAATCAACTTTGAAAAGCTTTTTAAAGTCTATTTTTCCATTAAATTGTTTTTTTGCAAGCAGCGATAGTATTCCGAGTGTTGTTGCCATACTTCCGCACAATGCTGCTGCTTTCACTTTTGCATCTGTATGAAAGCTGTTTTCCGCCATCTGTTTTATATCTAAAACTCCGCTGGTATTTACGTGCTTTTGTGTTTGTATTGGTTGCGGTGTGATTTTTGTTATCATAAACTTTTTACCTGAAATACTATTGTTTTAAATGTCTGAAGATTTTTATTTGCTAGTTATTATCTTGTTTGTAAAATAAGTTAACAGAAAATGATGGTCTTTCACATACCCATTATATTATAAAAAAATTTAATCATTATCTTTGTAAACTAATTCTTTGGCTTTGTTCCATAATTTTTCGTATTCTTCAAATGAATAGTCATTCAAATCTTTTTGAGCAATCTCTTCCATTTTTCTGAATCTTTTCATGAATTTTTTATTAGCTTTAAGAAGAGCCTGTTCAGCGTCAATTTTGTTCCATCTTGCCAGATTAACCACAGCGAAAAGCAAATCGCCAAGCTCCTCTTCTGCATTAATATTATCTTTCTTTTTTATTGCTTCTCTAAATTCGACTATTTCTGATTTTACGCAATCAATCAATGTTTCTTCATTTGGCCATTCAAATCCTACAGATACTGCTTTTTTACTGATTTTTTGTGCACTCATCAGAGCGGATTGTGATTTTGAAATTCCATCCATGAGTGATTTTCTATGCTGTTTTTCTTTTTGTTTTATCAATTCCCAATTTTGGACTATGTCCTGTGTTGTTTTTACTTTTGTATCTCCAAATACGTGTGGATGTCTGCGAATCAACTTGTCTGAAATACCTTTTGCTACATCTTCAATATTAAATTCATTGGTGTCTTCTGCTATTTGAGCATGTAGTACTACTTGCAGTAAAACATCTCCCAATTCTTCTTTAAGATGGTTTACATCATTGTCATCGATTGCATCAACAGCTTCATAAGCCTCTTCGAGCATATTTTTGCGCAGTGTTCTGTGTGTTTGTTCTCTATCCCAAGCACATCCGTTTTCAGATCTTAGCGTTTTTATTATTTTAATTAGTCTTTCAATTTCAGGGTAATTCATTATTTTATCACTTAATCTATTGTTAGAAATTTGATTACGAGCCGGAAACAATAATTGTGAAATCGCTGTGTACGCAATACATTCTGATTGGATCGTATACAAATTGTGATGATTTTAATTCCGGAATACGTTTTTTTAACCAATTAATGAACTCGCTTGTGACTGCTGTATTATGTCCAATGACTTGTGAATGTGGCAGGTGTGCTCTGCCTATACAATTGACCTCGTATCCATTTGCCCTCAGTGCTTCTTTTATTCTCATTGCTTCATCTTCTTTATCAAATGAATACATTATTCCTGCAATAAGTTTTCGATCGGTAACGTCGGGTTTGTCTCTGTAAACAAGGCGATCTATAACTTCTTGTGTTTTCTCCGGATCAAGTATCCAGTAGCTGATATAACCTTTCTTCGACGGTGCACCGGGTAGTGTTGCAAATTGGACATCATCCAATTTTATATTGCGCATTGCTGCTGCCAGATGTGACATTTCATATAGTGTCATATCTGTTTTTACGTATGTCGATGCTAAATTTAACACTTCCGGTATTTGCGGAATTATTGAAGGCGATTGCAATTTTTCCAACAATGCCTTTAAAAACCACTGCTGACGGGATGTTCTTCCTATATCCCCCAATCCGTCTTTTCTATACCTTAAATATCCTTCAACTTGCTCTCCGTTTAAAACCCGTAATCCCTTCTGCAAGTTGATATGCAAGTTGCCGGCACTGTCGTTATAGTACATGTTCTTTTCTATATAAACCGGTACTCCTCCGATTGCGTCAACTAATTTTTTTACACCTTCATTATTAATTACTACGTATCTGTTTATTTTGATGCCAAGTGTTTCTTCTATTGTCTTTTTTGTTAAATCTATTCCGCCAAGAGCGTGGGCTGCATTGATTTTTTGAACCCCGTGCTCGCCTGCCAAATACACCTTACTGTCTCTGGGTATTGAAATGGCATTTACAGAATGTGAGCGTGGGTCTATGTTTAATAAAAGAATTGTGTCAGAACGTGTGCCGGTAAATTTATCAGTATTTTGACCGTTTGAATCCACTCCGAGTATAAGTATGTTCTGTTTTTGCTGAAAGACCGGAACACTGAATCCTTTTTTTATTTTAGGATCCAGATTCTTTACCGGTGCCAGAAAGCTAATCTTACTCAAATCTATATCATCACCGGCTGCCGCAAGATAGCCAAATGCTGCTATTACACCTATCAATACCGTTAAAAATAATCCGACCACAAGCTTTTTTAAATTTGTTTTTGTTTCTGATTCTTCTGAATAGTTCAAAAATTCATTATATTGTTCGTTTTTATCTTTTAATTCATTCATTATCTGTGCCCTTTTCGAAATTTTCGAATCTTTGCGTCTTTATTGCGCAACTTGATTTATCGGGGTTCCTCTATATATTTTATATTTTACTTCAAAAATAAATTTTATAAAAAAGCTTTTCTTAAATTTTTATATGTAAATATTTGTAACGATGTATATATATCTTGAATATCAAGGATATATTTTGTTTTTATTAATATGTGGTTAAATAAATAAACAGGAGACGTCATGGTCGACGGCGTAAATTATTCACTTGCTAATTCAGAGACATATCAGTACCATTATGAGCAATACTTACGCATGAAAAAAGCTTATGGTTCTGATTTGACTTTTCAGGCATATTTGAGCCTTCAATGTGCAGGCTCTGATTATGCAATGCAACGTATGGAAAATTACGTCGAATCGGGTAATCCCAACAAAGGTGACGGTATTAATGGTAATACTCTCAGTAACAACAGGACTGTTTATAGTTCCACAAATCAAAACGGTCAAATGTATCAGACTGCTGATATGGAAGGATACTACGAGATAGACTGGGATACCGGTAATATGAATTATACTACCGATAAAAATGTTGCTGCAACCATGCTAGGGCTTGATACTTCAAGCGTCGATTTTGATACAATAGTTTTTGGTGCCGGTACTGCTCAAATTACTGATTTTGTATTTAGCGGTCTTGATGATGGGCAACAAAGAGAAGAGTACGACCTAAAAGGTATGTATAAAAATATTGAATATGCTATTCAAGAATTTGATCCTTGCTATATCCTTGATTCCTCTTTGCAAAATATGTCGGATCCGGAGTATCAAAAGGCGTTGAATAATTGGGAATATTTACAAGCTACTGTTACTCAATGGATGAGCGATGCTGATATGGCTAAACTTGCAGAATTAGATCCTGATTCTAACGAGTATAAACAGGCTTTAATTGATATAATTTTGGATAAACTCGATCAGACTAATTCATTTACTGATCACGAACACGTAGAAAATGTTGCCGGTCTTGAGCAAACAGGTGATGATAATCTTATTGTTAATCCCGGTTCTGGCACTGATACTGATACTTCAACTTCTTCAGATGAGTTCGAGTATGACAAACTCCAAGCTATAAAAGATGCGGGCATTTATAATGAGTATTTGACCGGTTATAACTGGAGCGGTGAATGGTATGAAAAAGATCATAACACTGCTGGTGAAAGAGCAAATATGGATGCATTGGCTTATATGGAACCAATTATTGACAGCCTTGTAAGTGCTCTACAGTCTCAGGCCGGGTCTTCTTGGACCAGTGAAATGGATTCTTGGGCTGAAAAAGTTAAAGATGAACTGTTGCAGGGTTTCTTTGTCACTAAAGATGAAGATATCTGTGATAACGGTCAAATCAAAGATAGCTCTGTTTGGGCTACTACCGACTGTAAACGTGCCGGTGGCAGCGACAAGCGCGCCGTTGTTAACGTAAAAAATCTTACGGAAGCTTTCTTTGAAAAATTTGATGCAATTTGTGAATCCGGTGGTAAAACTCAAGAAGAGGTTGCCGCTGAAAATGAGGAAATACAAAGATTGCAAGGTGATTTGGAAACTTTTTATAACTTTAATATAAAAAGTTCTTCTTTAGGTGTAACCGGTGTAAAAAGTGAATATACTATACCTATGATTAGCGGCAACTACAAGGATGAGGCTCAAAGTAAAGTCCTCACACCGTTTTCTGAAAAAATTGTAAGCACTGTTAAAGGTAAATGCCCTAATCTGACAGAAGCTCAAATTCAGGGAATTGTCGATCGTGCTATGCAAAGTACACTCAATGATGACAGTTGGGTTACTGCTGTCGGCAATATCTCTAACGGCGGTACATATTCTATTGATACTGATAAACTTTTGGATTCATTCGCTGAAAACATTCGTACTCAGATTGTTAACGCTGGATATGAACCTTAATAAAATTGTATTAACCTATATAAAAATTGTATTAACCACATATGCGGAGATTTGAAAAAGTCTCCTTTTTTTGCTTTTATATTTCTGGTTGCCGAGTTTGAAAAGACCTTCTATCCCATTATATAAACCTTTTTAATCTTTATTGTAAAGATATATTAAGATTATGCTTCAAATATGTTTAAAAATTTAACAAAAGGGGAATAGTAAGAGTAGAGGAACAAAAAAAGATTTAAATTTCTCTCTCTAATTCCTCTCTAATATGTGGTAAAGTTTAACCGGCGTGAGTCGGTTTTTTTTTGTCTAATTTCTTAGTATTGCTCAATAAGATAAATAAGTTGTGTTCACAAACAAAAAAAAGGCCTTAAATAAAGGCCTGAATGTTTTAAATAAGAAGAGAGAGCTTTCATATTTATATAAAGTATTTTTTGCAGCAAAAATTGACTATATTTAACTGCTGCTTAACAATTTGCAATGTTAAGCGAATACTTGTCTAATTTAGCTCAATTTTCTTATTAATAAAAATGTCTTACGGGGGTGGTGTTATAGTCTTTTTTGGGTATCTTTGTCAAAGAATAAAAATTCATTTGTGTTAATATGCAGAGTTGCTGTGTTAGAAAATTTTTTTTGTGCATCGAATTTTGCGGAACATTTAACTCCATTGATATTAAAGTATACTATTTTTTCACTTCCCAGCATTTCTGAAATATCAACATTGACTTCCAGTTCCAGATTGTAGTCAGCGCATTCTGTTTTTTCCGGTCTAAGACCTATTATTACCTCTTCTTTACCGTTAAGAAGTTCTGTTTGTTGCTCGGTCAATTTTACTATTGTGTCGTTTAGTTTTATTGTATTATCAATGATTTTTACAGGTATGAAGTTCATTGATGGTGAACCCAAAAATCCGCCTACGAATGTGTTTTGGGGATTATAATATATGTTTTCCGGTGTATCTGCCTGTTGTATTACACCTTTATCCAATACCACTACTCGATCCCCCATTGTCAACGCTTCTGTTTGATCATGGGTTACGTAGATAAATGTAGTTTGTAACTTTTCATGAAGCTTTTTGATTTCAGAACGCATTTGTACTCTCAATTTTGCATCCAAATTCGAGAGTGGTTCATCCATGAGAAAAACTTTTGGGCTTCTCACTATTGCCCTGCCAAGCGCAACCCGTTGACGTTGTCCGCCTGAAAGTTGTTTGGGCTTTCTGTTCAGATATTCTGTCAGGTTAAGTATTTCTGCTGCTTCTTTTACTTTTTTGTCTATTTCATCTTTTTTTAGATTTCTCATTTTTAATGGAAATGCTATATTTTCGTAGACTGTCATATGTGGGTATAGGGCATAACTTTGGAATACAAATGCCATGTCTCTGTCTTTCGGATGAACATTGTTAACGCATTTGTCTGCAATATAGATTTCGCCGCTTGTTATGTCTTCAAGTCCGGCTATCATTCTTAATATTGTTGATTTGCCGCAGCCGGATGAACCTACCAGTACTATAAATTCCTTGTCTTTAATATTTAGTGACACATTGTTTATTATAGTTTTATCATCGTATTTTTTTATTATGTTTTTCAGTTTAACTTCTGCCATTAAATTTTTGCTCCAATTTTTTCGGCAGGTATTACGAATGTAAATGCTCTTCCGTTTGTTTGTTCCGTATCTACCCAAATTTTTCCTTTTACAAGTTTAACAAGAAGGTAAACTATACCCATCGTTAGATTTTTGTTCAAGGTTTTTTTGATTATGGATTTTTCTACATCTGCGTACGGGTTGAACACAACGTCTCTTTCGTTTTCAACAAATCCGGAGGATGTATCTGATATTTTAAACATCAAAAATGCCTTTTCATCTGCGTTTTCTTCAAGATTGAAGCCTGCAATTTCCAAAAATTCCATTGATGGTGTGCTGATTTCTATTTTTATTGAACCCGTATCAGTTGTTTTTATTGCTGTATCAATTAAATATTGAATAATCTTTTTTACTATATTTTCGTCATTGTAGCATCCTCGTTTTGTGAGTTTGTTTAAATCAACATTCAATATTAACTTTTTTTCATCTGCCAGCGGTTTATATTCATTGAAAATATCAGTCATTAAGCTTACAAAATCAAACGGTTTAAATTCGTAGTCGTAGATTCCGGACTCAAGTTTTGAGTATTCGGTTATTTTATTGATCAAATCGAGCAATTGTTCCGAATTTTTGTTAATAATTTTAAGATACTTTTCTTGCTTTTCGTTAATATTTCCGCTCAATCCTTCCAGAACTGCCTGAGAAAAGCCGTTAATTGAATGCAGGGGCGATGTTAATTCTGTCGATATTTTTGTGATAAAAAGATTTTTTTCTTTCGTGATTTTGTTTAAAAATTCGTGTTCAAAAATCAACTTGTTGAGCATTTTTTGTGTATTGGTTACATCACGTATTGAAATTAAAATCAGTTCTCCATCTGAGGAATAATTTGATGCCTTTAGCTCAAAGTAACGTTCATCGTTGGGGTTGAGTTTTGAGCGGACGGTAGATGAATTGCCTGTTTTTGCGAGATCAATGACCAGATTGTAGCCGCCGTCGAACAGATCCAGAAGATCATAATTGTCGAAATTATCCAGACCAAAAAGATTTTGTGCGTTATTATTGAAGTCTATTATTTCTCCGGTTCCTGCAACAAGCAGTACTGCTTCCGGCAAAAGCTCTATATCAGGTTTTACTTTTGTATGGTTAAATAGGAATGATAAAAATTTCATAAAATACTCTCAATTTCTGATTAATTTTATCATATTATTCCTTATTTTAACAAGTGATTATGCGAGTAATTCCTTTTGTAAAAGTTTGTTTTCAAGCTCCAGATTTTCCTCATAGTTTTGTAAACTTTGGAGATTTTCTGTTTTATTGTTTGAGTTGATTATTTCTTTGTTTGAGTTGTTTAGGTCAGTGGTTAGGTTGTTTTTATTTGTGTTTCGGGTCTTTTCAACGTAAAGTTCTCCGACTTTGTAACCGGCTGTACTTGCGGCAATGGAGCCTGCTACAAACCCTAATCCTTCTATAACTGCTAATGCTGTTTTTGCGTATTTGTTCGTCATTTTTGAGTGGACTTCTTTCAGATAATCCGAGTTGAGAAAATTTTTCATTAATGCTTCAACCCCAAACATTGAGCTCATTCCGAACACTTCTTTTTTTAATTGTGCTTCTTTATCGTCCGATACAAGAATCCGGTAGCCTGCTGCTCCGACTAATAGCGGATTAACATGATCGCTTGCCCAGCTTACGCTTTTGTTTGCATATCGCAAAATTCTACTGTGTTCTGATGCGCTGCTCATGGCGTTGATTGCCGCTTGCGCTCCTTTGCCAAGTGTGTTGTCCAGCTTTGCTGCAGCTTTTCCTGCATTTGTCAGCTGTCCGGCTGTCGCTGCAATCCTGCCCCGGTCGTCTATACCGTTGTTTTCTCCAAAAACTTTATTTGCGTTTCTGCCGCCAAACGTACCCGACTTAACCAATGTTACTAATGTAGAAACATCAATCATACCGCACCTTTATCTATAACACTTCCATTTATATAAAAACCATGACTTAAACAAAATTGCGGGCATGCTCAAAAAGCTTAACATTTGGATACATCTGCTAAATGCTTGTGCTTGTTGCGTCGGATTTAAAATAGTAATTGTTTTAATCAATTGAAGTATTTTTCTAATGCCGTTTTATCAAAGACTTCAATGCTTTCTTTGCTGTGTATAAATATCATGCAGGTTAGCAGTGATTTAAACATTGAAAATTCGCTCAGTGAAAACTTTTTCATAAGGTCTGCAATATTTTCTGCTAAAAATTCGGTTATCAGGGTTTTATCTTTCAAAACCAGTGATGTGAAGTAATCAAGCCCTTCTTTTGTATTTATTCCTTCAAAATAGAGAATGTCAGGCGATTGAAATTCAATAAACCGCATTGCTTTATCCAGATTGAATCCAATATGCTCGTTCAGTTCACATTGGTTAACATTCTCCAGATCATATTTTGTTATTGATTCTATCGTCATAACATTTTTGTTATCTTTCGCAATTTCAGATAGTATTGAATATACCATGTGGGTTTTGCCGCTCAACCCGGAACCGCAAACCAGAACTATACCCGGTTTTGTTAACGAGTCTTTTATGATGTTGATTTTTTTTGCGTCAATTCCTGTCTGATTTAGGTGTTTAGGCGGTTTATATATTTTTAACGAGATTCTTTCACCGTGGATTGTTGGAAATGCTGATATGCTGGCAATAAGAGCCATTTCATCAACTTTGAAACTTAATTTTCCCAATTGTGGCAGTTCTGAAACTGTTGGATCTAGATTCGAAAGAGTTTTTAGTCTTGAAATAAATGACGAAATTAGGATTGACGGAATTTCACCTGTTGAGTATGTTTGGGCATTTTTTTTGAAATTGACACTCAAACCGTTGGGGACATGTTCGAAAAACAATTCGTGAATATCCTCTGAAATTGCCTGTTTTAATATCGAGCGTATAAGCTTCTGTATGTGTTCGTCTGAAAGGTCTTCTTCGTGTAGTTCTTCTCTCCAGTCAAATTTCGTCTTGTCTTCGTCAATGAATATCTCTCCGACTGAATTTTCGCTCTTGTAGTATTCGTCAATCTTTTTTAATACTGCAGACTCCGATGAAATTACCGGTTCTATTTCGCATTTTGCATCTTCGACAATTTTGTCTATTGCAAACAAGTCGAGTGGATCTGACATTGCTACGGTCAAAATTCCCTCTATTTCAAAAAGCGGAATGACTTTGTATTTTATCGCATTGTTTATGTTTATGTAGCTCAGGCATTTTTTGTCTAACGAATAATCATCCAGATCCACGTATGGTATATGCAGTTTTGATTCTAAAAATTTTAACAGTGTTTTTTCTGCGATAATATTAGAATTAATCAAAACTTGCCCTATATTAATGTTCTGGGCAGCAGCAACCTGCTCTGCCGTTTCCAGTTCTTCGTATTTGATAAGACCATCACGAACAAGATCATACTTGAGTTTTTCAAGCGTTTTGTTTCTTACAAATTCTGTTTGAGCGCTGTTTTCCATTTGCTAATCCAGATACTCTTTAACTTTTTCTATCACTTCATCCAAATCAAAAGGCTTTGTAATATATTCATTGGCCCCTGTTTCTTGACCGATTAGTTTATCCTCTTCCTGAGAACGTGCCGTAATCATCAGGATCGGGATGTCTTTGTATTTTGCATCATACTTTAGCAGACGGCTGATCTTGTAGCCGTTCATTTTGGGCATCATTACATCCAATATCATTAAGTCCGGTATAATCTCTTTCGCCATAGATAACCCTGTTTCTCCGTCGTATGCACAATAACATTCATAGCCTTGCGCTTCTAACATGAATTTTAGGGTTTCTACTATATCCTGCTCATCATCAACGATTAGAATCTTTTTTATATCGCTCATACGGCAATTCTCCCTTTGTTTAAGTTATTTATTGCATTTTCAAGAAGCTCTGCCGCATTTTGACCGTTCTCGGGATACAATGCGGTTGAATACAATATATCATAATTTGTGCCTTCAGTCTTGCCTACTTCAATAAAACTTTCTATCTTTTTTTCAATGAAATTTTGTGCAAACTTGTCTGCTTCCGGTATTGCTATCAGAAGGCTATTTTTTTCGTTTTCTTTATAAAATACTTCTTTCGTGTTGGTTGTTTTTCTGATAATAGATATTTTTTCATTTTTCACATCTTCAATGAATGAATCTGTGACATTATCATTTTCTTGTATTAATACCAGAAGCAGGTTCTTTTCTGAGGATTGAGATTTAGTTATGTTTTTTTCCAGTTCAAGCATAAAATAATCTTTTTCGCTTAAAACGGGAATCGCAAATGAAAAAGTAGTTCCGACATTGATTTCACTTTCAACCCAAATTACCCCTTTGTGTGCTTCAATAAGCTGTTTTGCTATCGGAAGTCCCAAACCTGTACCGCCGTTTTTTCTACTCAATGAATTTTCTATTTGTTGGAATTTATCAAATACTTTCGGTATATCTTCTTTGGCTATTCCTATTCCGCTATCTGCTACGGATACTTTTATATAGTTTTCATACGATAGCGGGTTCTGTGCATCAAAGAGATTCTCTTTGTCTATGTCAGAGCTTTTGATATTCTCTGTTTTAACAGTAATTGTTCCGTTTTCGTTTGTAAATTTAATCGCATTGGAGACAAGATTTGTGACTACTTGTTCAATTCGTTGTGAATCTATATAGGTTTTTGATATATTTTCTTGCGTATCTAAGATTAGGTTAATATTTTTTTCCTTTGCAAGGTTTTCAAAAGTATTTTTTACAAACTCAACAGGCGCATTGATATCATTTTTTTCAAACCTGAAATCCATTTTCCCTGCTTCAACTTTAGTCAAATCCAGTAAGTCGTTTATTATTCCTGACAACCTTGTTACATTCCTTTTTGCCAAATTTAGAAACTTGTCCATAGTTGTTGTAATTTCACCGGTTTTTCCGCTAAGCATGATATCAAGTGAGTTTTTTATTGCCGTAAGTGGGGTTCTTAGTTCGTGTGAAACTATAGATGTAAATTCTGATTTCAACCGCTCAAGCTTTTCCAATTTTGTATTTGTATCTTTTATTTCTTCATATAAGGAAGCATTTTCAAGTGGCAGAGATACTTGTCTTGATAATGTTTGAAAACAGGTTGTGTCTTCTTGTGAAAATTCTGCTTCCCTGAATACTTCAATGAGTCCAAAAAATTTTTCATCAACATTTATCGGCGCAAACAAACTGTCAAATTTCAATATATTTAGATCGTATTCTTCCAACGGGTGTTTTATATTCTTTATTACATTTATGTTTTCAACATTGATATCATATGGGATCTGTTTTTTGTCAAATAGTGCTTTGTAGCTTAAAATTGAACGAAGTTTCAATGAATGCTCAAGACGTGGCGAAATATCATATAGTGAGTTGATTATTAAATCGATATTGGTTTCTCCGTTAAAAACCAAAGTTGCAGAAAGTGAAAAACTCAGGCTTTTTTCGAGTCCGTCAATCATTATGTTGATGAGCTTTTGTTTGTCTAATGAGCCTGCAAGCTGTGTACTTGTGTTATATAAAACATCTAGCTGGTAGAGGCTTTTTGCCAGTTCACTGTTGTTTTTCGATAGGATATCAAGCGATTTTTTCATTTTTAGGTTTGATGAAACGCTTGCGCACAGGATTTTTTCATTGATGGGTTTACAGATTGTGGCGTGTGATAATTTCAGGATTTCATTAATTTGAGATTCCGCATTAATAATCGAAAGTATCAGGATGTTTTCTGTGTGGATGTAAGCTTTTAGCTTTTTGCATAGAATAACTGCATCAAGTGCTTTTATATCCGCATCAATCAATATCAAATCAACCATATTTTTTTCAATGCAGTTAAATATACCCGCCTCATCTACAGACGGAATCACTGAAACTCCGATTTGGGTCAAAATAGATATTATATTCTTGTTTTCTTTTTCGTTATCCGATACCAACAATACTTTCGACATGACAACATATTATCATATAACGCCATTTTGAGGCTAACTGTTAACTTTTGCTCAATATAGTTTGCTATGTTAAAATCTAATAAGAAACGAGGTTAATATGAGACGAGCAATAGTTGTTGTCATAGATTCTATGGGTATAGGTGCAATGCCTGACTGTGCTGAGTATAATGATGTTTCTGAGTGTAATACTTTGGTTAATGTCGCAAAAGCCAATAATGGGCTTAATTTGCCCACAATGCAGACTATGGGTTTGGGTAATCTTTCTGATATATGCGGGGTTGCGCCTGTTGAAAATCCTTGCGCTCAGTATGGTATAATGCTTGAAAAATCTAAGGGCAAGGATACTACTACCGGTCATTGGGAGATGGCAGGGCTCGTTCTTGATGTGCCGTTTAGAGTTTATCCTAACGGTTTTGATGATGCAATTATAAATAAATTTATTGAAAAAACCGGTTGTAAAGGTATTCTTGGCAATTATCCTGCTTCCGGTACAAAGATAATTCAAGATTTGAATTCTGAACATCACAAGACGGGTTATCCCATAATATATACCAGTGCGGACAGTGTATTTCAAATTGCTGCCGATGTCGATGTAATACCTTTGTCGAAACTGTATGAGTATTGTGAAATTGCCCGTGAAATTCTGGTCGGTGAGCATAATGTTTCACGTGTTATTGCCAGACCTTATCATATTGTTGATTCAAAACCTGTAAGAATATCTAAAGATAGAAGAGATTATTCGGTCAAACCGCCTAAACCAACTGTTTTGAATGAAATATTGGATAATGATGGACAGGTTATCGGGATCGGTAAGATTGAAGATATATTTGTTAAATCAGGTATTTCGCACGCCGTTCACACCGGAAGCAATCTTGAGGGGCTGGAATTGACTCTTGCTGCTGTTCGAAATGAACTGGATTTGAATAGTATTAAACTTATTGAGCAGGATAAAATTATACAGCGTCAGTTGATTTTTACAAATCTTGTCGATACGGATATGTTGTACGGGCATAGAAATGATTATAAGGGCTATGGCGCTGCGATTGAACAAATCGATGCGTTTTTGCCTAAGATTATGTATTCCATGTCTGATGAGGATTTATTGATCATTACGGCAGATCATGGCTGTGATCCTACGGTTGAGGGGACTGATCATACCAGAGAACAGGTGCCTTTGCTCGTTTGGGGCAAAAATATTCAGCCTTGTAATTTGGGGGTTAAGCACAGTTTTGTGTACGTATCCGATAGGATCAAAGAGTGGCTTCTAATTTAAAACTTTACTCATTTGAAAAAAAATGTTAGAATATATATAGTTTGCATCTTTTAGAGTCAGTGGTAAGTTAAATGAACTATGTAAGATGGTATGATAAAGATCCTGATTTGAGCCATTTAATGAAATTTCTTGAGGGCTTAAACGATGAGATTCGTGATGAAATTGCTCAAGATATGATACAAATTCTGATGGGGGAACTTTCCTCTAATGCTGATGGTAAAATTTCTGATTTGTCTGCGCTTAATATTACTGAATATAAAAGATGGTATGATCAGAATTTGTCTTTGCATTCTGCGGTTGAATTGATTAAAAATCTGGATGCTAACGATCGTAAAGAAATTATTGAGAGGTTGATGGAATCTATTGTACAGATTCTGACTGAGTATAATTATGAAAAGAAAATATAATGTACTGGTTACCGGTTCTTCAAGAGGAATAGGGGCTGCTATTGCCAAGGTGCTCGCTATGAATGGTTTTAGTGTTATATTGACCGGTCGGGATGAATCTCGTCTTAAACTGTTAGTAAATGAGCTTCGTGAATATGATTTGAAATATTGTGTTCAGGATTTGACTGTTGATTCCGGTTGCGATGAACTTATGGCACAAGTTTTCAGGCTGGTTGATTGTGTGGATATTCTTATAAATAATGCCGGTGAGTACGTTTGGTCGCCTGTTGAACAAACAAAAGAGTCTGATATTGAACGGTTAGTTTTGTTAAATAGTATTGTGCCGTATCGGCTTATCAAGCTTTGTACTCCTTTAATGAAAAAAAATAAGTGGGGACGTATTGTTAATATAGGCTCAATTAGCGGTGCCGTCGGTGAGGCTAATGCTTCTTTGTATTCAATGACTAAATCTGCTTTTATCGGTTTGAGTAAGTCGTTGGCGTTAGAGCTTGCGGCTGACGGGATTACCGTAAACGCTGTAAACCCCGGCTGGGTGGATACAGAGTTGGCACAGAACGCTTGTGAGAAGGGGGATTTTTCAGTAGATGAAAATATTGAAATTATTCCACAAAAACGTTTTATTGCTCCGGTTGAGGTTGCAAACCTTGTTAAGTACCTTGTGAGTGATGAGGCAAAAGGTTTGACCGGTCAGTGCATTAATCTTTGTGCCGGTTTAAGTGTTGGTTAATTGAACATTATACTAAAGTTTGGATCTGCTGTGTAAAAAATCCTCCATAAAGATGATTATATGGAATGCATTAAATGATATTTTATTCTGGTAATCTGGAACACAAGCAGGAAAGGCACAAGATGGATAAAATTAGTATCGCTAAAATTACCCCAAACATTTTTAAACCCCAATCTACCGAAAACAAACAGTCTGCTCATTCTAATCCTTTTGGTATCAATTTTAAAGGAAATGTATTGGCAGCAGATGTTTTTGAATCTTCTAAACCGAAAGAAACGGTTTCTTCTACTAATCCGTTTGCTCAGGCTAGCGAAAAATCAAAATTATTTGCCAGTGCAATTGTTGGTGGCATAAACTCTTTCAACAATGCATTTAAATCAAGAATGAATGCTATTGTCTCTTTTGGCAGACAAATTAAAGAAAATATTGCTCAATCTTGGGAAAAGGCAAAAAATACCGAAATTACTTTCGATTTCAATGCTTTGACAGAATCGATTGCTAACAAGTTTAATAATCCTTACAGTGTGACGAATCTTACTAAACGTCCGGTAACGGATTTGGAAATGATGTTGAAAGAAGAGCTGAGTGCTTAGGAGGAGTGACTATGAATACAGATAGAATTAATAATATTATAGAAGCTCTTGGCAGACACAAAGATGAAGATTCAATCAGAGTTCTTAACGAAATTGGTACTAACTCTGCTATTGATGAAATCAGAGAAAAAACTTCTCAGGCTTTAATAAGAAAAAATTCACCTGAAGCATTGAGAGTTGTTATCGCTTCTGCCGGTAAGGGTATAAACGATTTGAGTTCAAGGGTTGCAATGAGTTCTATCAATGAAATTCTTGAGATGGAAGATAAAACTGAAGTTTTAAAAATTCTTGATGAAACTTTAGAAACCGCTGAACAACAGCAAGTTAAAGATACTGCTCGCTCAGTTAAAACGCTTATTACTTACTCAGTATAGTGCGGTGAGAATATTATTTAAGAAGGGTCTTAAAACGACCCTTTTTTTATGCTGTTTCGACGCCGGAACTTATTGTTTTTAGTCCTTCTATTTTTATAAATTTATCATCAGGCAGCATATTTTTGATTTTGTTCTCAAATACCATAAATGTCGGACCTGAGCCTGACATCAGTGAGTTTTTGTATTTATTCTTAATCAATATTAATTCTTCATAATCGTTAATCAGTACATTTTGCAGACTATTATAGACAAGTTGTGAATCAAACACACCTTCACTGAGCTTTTGTGCAAGTTTCTCCGTATTATTGGGGATTGATTTATCTTTCATTGCTGCAAATTTTTGATATGCTTCTTTTGCTGATATTCCAAAAGAGGTTGGTTTAATCAGTGACAGCTCAAATTTTACGGTTGGAATTTTTTGTATTTTTTCACCTCGACCGGTGCAAATTGCTGTGCCTCCGGATAGACAAAAATTTAGATCCGAACCCAGTGTTTCACATAGTTTGTTAAGTTCATCATCTGTTAGTGGTGTGTTATACAATTTGTTGAGCGCATAAAATGTTCCTGCTCCATCCGTACTTCCGCCGGCTAGTCCCGCTTCTACGGGTATATTTTTTTCTATGTATATTGAAATTTTTTGGTTTTTTAGATTTGCTTTTTCAATAAATAATTTCGCTGCTTTATAAACGAGATTTTTTTCGTCATATGGTATTTGAGTGCTGTTTCCGGCAAGCTCAATTATTCCGTCTGTAATATTTGTATCTGTTATTTCTATGGTGATATAGTCATAAAGATCTATTGCTTGCATTATGCTTTTTATATTGTGAAATCCGTCTTCTCGTTTATTGAGAACTTCAAGTGTAAGATTAATTTTCGCCGGACATTTAACTTTTAGTCTTTTCATACTTTTTTAGCTCCTGTGCAAGTTGAGTGAATTTTTGAATTGACAAAGACTCTGCTCTTATGCTTTCTTCTATCCCTGATGATATCAATGCTTGTTGTATTATCTCCCTAGAAAATCCGCCGTTCATAAGGGCATTTTTTATATTTTTTCTTCGTGTGCTGAATGCGGCTTTGATTGTTTTTCTTAAATATGTATAGTCATCGGTTTTTACTATCGGATTTTTTCTGATTTGCAATTTTACGAGTGCAGAATCTACTTTTGGTGCGGGGTAAAATGCTCGTCTGTGTACTTTTTTGATGATTTCTGTGTCGGCATAAAATTGAGTAAGAATTGAAAGCTGTCCATATTGTTTGCCGTCTGAATTTTCGTTTGCTATTATTCTTTGTGCAACTTCATATTGAACCATAAGTATTATTTCAGAAATTCTGTTTCTATTGTCATTATTCAAATCATCTATTTCACCAAGTAAGTGAAGCAGAATCGGGCTTGTTATGTAGTACGGGATGTTGGCAATTATCTTGAAGGTTGTGTCTTCAACGTCTTTTAGTTCTGTTTTTAGGATGTCGTTGTGGATTATTGTCAGGTTTTGGGCATCAATTTTTTTTAATTCTGCAATGGCATCCTCGTCAATTTCGACCGCATAAACTTTTTTTGCATGTTTAACCAGTTGTTCGGTTACAAATCCGGCTCCGGCTCCTATCTCCAATATTGTATCGGTGGGTTTTACTTCTTCAATGATTCTTTCTATCGTTTTTTCATCTATTAAAAAATTTTGTCCGAGTCGTTTTTTTGTTCTGAATTGTTTTGCTCTTAAAAAATAATTGTTCATAATATAATAAGTCTATCATGAAAAGGTATTTTGAATGATTATTAAACCTGAAGATTATGTAATACATGAGCCGGATCCTGAGCTGTTGAAAGTTGTTAATAACAAGAAGTTTCAGGATCGGATTTTATTTAAAAAAGAATCTGACTTTCATCATATAAGTGTTGTTGAAAATGAGGTCGGGCGTTTTTTGCATTATAAAGATACATATCAGGCAGGTTACATTGATACGGAAGCTTATAAGGGTAATTTGCCTTATATAAATTATTTTACTATCCCGTATCTGATTAATAAGGATATTAAAGAAATATTGTTGGTCGGCTTTGGCTCGGGAAAGCTTGTGAATGACTATGAATATCTTTTTGATTCTCTTAGTTGTATTGATGTGGTTGATATTGAGGAAAATATATTTGAAATTGCCGGGGCTTTTTTCGGCTATAAAAGATCTGACAAGGTGAACTTTTTTTTACAAGATTGTATGGTCTTTCTACGCAACAACAAGAAAAAGTATGATTTGATAATCGTTGATATTGCTTCCGACGATGGACTTGATGACAGGCTATTGTCGCAGGAGTATTTTCAATCGGTTAAAAATTCGCTTTCAAAAAACGGGATTTTTGTTTCAAATTTATGTGCCAGTCCTGATTTTGATAATGATAAAAATTTGCTATTTAAACGTATAAAAAAAACTTACGAGCATAATTTTAAAACTAATTTTATTTTTAAAGGCAATATGTCCGATAAAATCTATTACTCTTCGTTTTTTTGTCTGGATAAACGAGTGATAGATGTGACAAATGTCGTGATTATTTCTTCACCTGCAAATTTATGTATAGGTAAAATAGACAAGGTGGCACAGTCTAAATTTGATAATATATTGCCTGATATAAGGGATTATCTTGCGGATATATGTTAAAATGATTGCACCCTGACTGGGCTCGTGCTACTATGTCAAAACTCGGATAAGTTAAATATAAATGTCATGGCAAAAACTAAACAAAAAACTGAAAATATAAAAGAACCGACAAAAACTACTGCTAAAACTAAAAAAGCTAAATCTAGCAAAGAAAAGGCACTGGTTATAGTTGAGTCGCCTGCTAAGTCTAAAACAATAAAAAAAATACTCGGTGATTCTTACCAAATAGAGGCAAGCTACGGACATATTCGAGACTTTCCTCCAAAGGTGCTCGGGTTTGATGTTCAAAATAATTTCGAACCTTCTTTTATTGTTATTCCTGAAAAAAAACTTGTCGTAAAAAAATTAAATGAACTGGCACAAAAATCTGATAAGATATATCTTGCATCCGACCCTGACCGTGAAGGTGAGGCTATTGCTTGGCATGTACGTCAAGTTTTAGATGTGCCTGATAATAAGGTTTTTCGTATTGAATTTAACGAAATTACACCTAATGCAATCAAACATGCCGTAGAGACCCCCAGACAAATTGATATGCAACGTGTTAAGGCTCAACAAACCAGACAAATTCTGGATCGGCTTGTTGGGTATAAAATTAGTCCCGTGTTATGGGAAAAAATGCGAAATTATAGGCTCTCTGCCGGTCGTGTTCAGAGTGTTGCTCTTCGTATGATCTGTGAAAGAGAAGATGAGATCGATGCGTTTGTTCCTGTAGAGTATTGGTCTGTTTCTGCTCAACTTGAGAAGGATAAGAAATCTTTTTGCGCAGAATTGTATAAATATAAGGACAAAAAAATCGACATTAAAAACCAGCAGGAAGCTCAACAAATTGTCGATGAACTATCGAAAAAAGGTCTGAAATATTCAGTCTTGAAGGTTACTTGCCGTGATACACAAAGAAAGCCTGCTGCACCATTTATTACGTCAACCTTGCAAAGAGAAGCCAGTTCAAAGTTGGGATATGGCGTTTCTAAAACCATGCAAATTGCTCAAAAATTGTATGAAGGCGTTGAGATAAATGGTGAACCAATCGGTTTGATTACTTATATGAGAACAGATTCCGTCAGGATTTCTGACGATGCTCAGGCTGCTGCTAAAGACTTTATCATTAATGGTTTTGGTGAGAAATATTATCCTAAAACTCCCAATAACTACGTCAAAGGTTCAAAAGGTAAGAACGTTCAGGATGCTCACGAAGCAATAAGACCTTCATATGTCGATAAAACTCCGGATAGTATTAAACAATATTTGACTTCAGAACAGTACAGGTTGTATAAGCTTATCTGGTCAAGGTTTATTGCTTCTCAGATGGAGAATGCCAAAGTTAAGAATACATCAGTGGACATTGAAGCCGGTGATTATCTCTTTAAAACCGGTACAAGTAAGATAGAATTTGATGGCTTTTTGAAAATTTATAACGATTCTGATGAGGAGCTGGATCAAAGTAAAATTCCTGAACTTAATCAGGGTGATGATGTTTCTTTGATTAAAATTGAACCAAAGCAGCATTTTACGCAACCTCCGCCCAGATACACGGAAGCATCTTTGGTTAAGTGTCTGGAAGAACACGGTATTGGCAGACCATCTACTTATGCTCCTATCATTTCAAAAATTCAACAAAAAGGTTATGTTGAAAAATTGGATAAGGCGCTTGCACCTACAATATTAGGACGTACATTGAGCAAACAGCTTGTCCAGTATTTTACAGATATTATGAACTACGAGTTTACTGCACAAATGGAGACTAAACTCGATGATATAGCTGAAGAAAAAGCAGTTTGGAATAAGGTTCTGCAGGAATTTTATGAGCCGTTTAATGATGTTGTGAATTCGGCTAAAGAAAAAATGCCAAGAGTCTTAATAGAATCAGAACAGGTTTGTCCCAAGTGCGGTAAAAAAATGATAGTAAGAACCAGTCGATTCGGTACTCAATTTTTAGGTTGCTCCGGATATCCTGAGTGTAAAACGATGTTACCGTTGTCAAAGGACGGTACTCCTGTGCAGGTCGATGAAAAAAGCGACGAAAAGTGTGAAAAATGCGGTTCGGATATGATTATTAAAATCGGACCCTACGGAAAGTATTTGCAATGTACAAACGATGAATGTAAACATAGAAAACGTTTGGTTGTCACAACAGGCGTTAAGTGCCCTAAATGTAAAGAGGGTGAGGTTATTCAACGTAAATCTAAGTACGGTAAAATATTTTATGGATGCAATAGATATCCTGATTGTGATTTCGTTTCTTGGAATGAGCCGGTTGCTCAAAATTGCCCCGAGTGTGGGGAGTACCTTGTTAAGAAGATAACTAAGAAGGATTCTAAGCTGCAATGCTCCAATCCGAAATGTTCTTATTCAAAACCACTGGAGGAGGAAGAGAATGCTTAAATTTGCTGTAATTGGTCATCCGCTTACTCAGTCGCTCTCCGCTGTTATGCATAATGCGATGCTTAAGGCGCTTAATATTGAAGGTGAATACGAGACTTTGGATACTGAAAGTGAGGATTTGGTTTCTCGTGTTAAGTATTTAAAGTCACGTGATTATGCGGGTTTTAATGTCACAATTCCCTTGAAGGTTCCTATTACGCTCTTTTTGGACAATGTTGATAATCTGGCTGATATTGCAGGTTGTGCCAATACGGTGAAGATTATGCCCGATAAGTCACTTTATGGCTATAATACAGATGTTTATGGCTTTCAAAAGGCAATTCCTGCCGATGTGCAAACTTCCTTAACGGGTGCAGTTGTAAGTATATTAGGTACAGGTGGGGCGGCACGTGCGGCTGCTATTGCACTTTGTCAAATTGGGGTTAAAACGATAAACTTTTATGCTCGAAATGTTATTAATGCCAGTGATATGGTTAATTTCCTGCGTGGACAGTTTTTGAACGTAACTTTCAATTTAAGGCAAATTCAAAGTCTAAATAAGCTTTCTGATTCAAAAATGCTAGTTAATTCTACTCCGATAGGCATGCGCGGTAAGGCTATGGGTACAAGTCCCCTTGATGAGGCTGTTTTGAAAACTTTGCCGGCGGATGCTGTTGTTTATGATATTGTCTACAATCCGATTAAAACCGAATTGTTAAAACAAGCGCAAAAATTAGGTTATAAGACTATATCCGGACTTGATATGTTTGTTTATCAGGGTGCTAAGGCTTTTGAAATATGGACGGGTAAAACTGCAAGACCTGATGTTATGAAAATGGCAGTGCTTGAACATTTGGCTCAATAGTTGTGAGGTGTGTTGTGAAGATCTTTTCTGTTTCTGCTTGCAATAGTAAAAGTAATTTTACCGGATTGAAGATTCATAGCGAAAAAAAACTGCATTCGGAGATGGTTAAGGTAATTAATGAAGCTTTTCTGCCGGTTGTATCAACCCATGATGTTAGTGTGACTCCGGTTTTTTCGCCGTCTGCAAAACGTCAACCTGATTTTCAGGTCGTTGTTACTAAAAAAGCTTCCGGGTTTATAAATAAATTAAAAGCTATTTTTAATAGTGAACAGTGTTTCATTCAATCGCCTTCTAAGTTTGATGGTGGTGCTCAGTTCAAAATAGCGGCGGAACATTTTGTGAAATCTATAATTTCATAGATGCTTGCGTATTATATTTGAGCAAAATTTTTCAGTTTGTATAAAAACAAGCCCTCACAAATGTGGGGCTTGTTTTCTTTGTTTATTGGGAGGTTGTTTGGTCGATTAACCAAAATATCTTTTCAACAATCCGGCAAATGCCTGTCCGTGACGTGCTTCGTCTTTACACATTTCATGAACTGTATCGTGGATAGCATCAAGATTTAATTCTTTAGCCCTTGCTGCAATAGCTTTTTTAGCTGCGCAAGCACCGGATTCTGCATCAACACGCATTTGCAGATTTTTCTTTGTTGAGTTGGTAACAACTTCACCTAACAATTCGGCAAATTTTGCTGCGTGTTCTGCTTCTTCAAACGCAATCCTTTTGTATGCTTCTGCTACTTCCGGATAGCCTTCTCTGTCTGCTTGTCTTGACATTGCAAGATACATTCCGACTTCTGTACATTCACCTGTGAAGTGCTCTTTCAATCCTTGCAATACTTCTGCATCTACGCCTTGGGCAACGCCGATTCTGTGTTCATCTGCCCAGCTTTGTGATTGTGAATTTTCATCTACTTTATTAAATTTCTCTGCTGGTGCGCCGCATAACGGGCATGCTGCCGGCGGTGTGTCGCCTTCGTGTACGTAACCGCAAATTGTGCATACGAATTTTGCCATAATTTACCTCTTTCATCCTTAACATTTGTTTCTTAATAAGAATTATTCCTATTAACTTTATTATACATATTATAAAAATAATTGCAAGCGGAATTTTTTTAATTATTGTATAATTTACGTATGGGTGTAAGTGTATTATCTAAAAATTATTTAAAAGACTTTTGTGTGTATCTTGAAGTGGAGAGAAATTTTTCCGGACATACTGTCCGCGCTTATCATTCTGATGTTTTAGGATTTTTAATCTGGCTTGATAATGTCGATGCTCAAGAGGTTAATCATTCAAAGGTTAAGGAGTATCTGGCGTTTATACAGAAGTTTAATTATACTAAAACGACTATATCTCGAAAAATTTCCGCTATAAGAACTTTTTACCGGTATTTGTATCGTGAGCGTGTTATTGATGTTAACCCTATAAATAGTATTCATTCCCCTAAAAAGAATAAAACATTGCCAAAATTTTTGACCAATGCAGAAATAGAACAAATATTGAATAATATAAAGATAGATACACCGGCAGGTTTTCGTAATAGGACTATACTTGAGCTTTTGTATGCGACAGGTATGCGGGTGTCGGAGTTGAGTGATTTGAATTTTGAAAGTTTAAATCTTGATGAAAATGAAATTACAGTGTTTGGTAAGGGTAGCAAAGAGAGGATTGTGCTCATTTCTACCCGCGCTAAGGACTTTTTGCAAAAATATCTTAAGCTTGTTAGAAAAATGATTCCGCTGCCTTCGTTGCCTGTTGATGAAACGCCTGATAGTCCGGTTTTTATCAATAAAACAGGTTATCGCTTGCAGCCGCAATCTATCCGTGTTGCATTAAAAGATATTGTTCAAAAAATTGAGCTTCCCAAAGTTGTCACACCTCACGTTTTTCGACATAGTTTTGCTACTAAACTTTTGGAAAACGGTGCTGACCTGCGGGTTGTGCAAGAATTGCTCGGGCATGCAAGTATTAGTAATACTCAAATTTATACGCATGTGTCTACCGAACGTTTGAAATCTGTTTATGATAAAACTCATCCAAGAGCTTAGTGAGAGGAGATTGTTATGTTTGATATAGTTACGATTGGCAGTTCTACCATTGATACTTTTATTGAGTGTGATGATGCTAATATTGTCGCTGTTAATACTAAAAATTTTAAGAATGAATTTATGGCGTATCCTTACGGTGCAAAGGTCGAAATAGACGGATTTAAAACTGCTGTAGGCGGGGGCGGAGTCAATGCTGCGGTTAATTTAGCTAATTTGGGATTTAAAACTTCTGCTATTTTTAAAATTGGACGGGATTTTATCGGTCGAACGATTAAGGAAAAAATTTCTTCTGGTAATGTTGATTTAAGTAATATTATTGTTTCTGACGATGAGCAATCAGGTTTTTCAATAATTCTTGTAAGTTTCGAGGGCAATAGAACAGTTCTTGCACATCGTGGTGCGAACGGTAATATTAAGGAATCTGATATTAATTTTGATGCAATAAAAAATGCTAAATGGCTCTATCTTGCCCCGTTAAATGGTGAATCTGCGCAGGTGTTGGATGTTATATCCAAATTTGCTGAAGAACATAATGTAAATACTACTATTAACCCTGGCAGTTCCAGTCTTAAGAAGGGTTTGAAGTATTTTAAGAATATTTTGCGTACGGCTGAGATTGTTGTTATGAATAAAGAGGAAGCTTCACTTGTTACTAAAATTGAGGTTAGACCCGACACTAAAGAGGTGAAATATTCTGAACAATTTATTCATCCTGATATTTTGTCCATGCTGGATGAATTGAAAAATATGGGTGCGAAAATTGTATTGATTACTGACGGTAAAAATGGTGTTTATGCCGCAGATGGTAACAAATATTATAAATGTCCCGAGTTTCCTGCAAAGGTTGTTAGCACACTCGGCGCTGGTGATGCGCTTTCTTCCACTTTCACGGCTGCTATACAGTATACAAATTGGGATGTCGAGAAATCTTTAAAAATGGCTTCTGTAAACGCTGCTTCTGTTGTTTCTCATTTTGGGGCTCAGGAAGGATTTTTATCTTTTGAAGAGATTGAAAAACGGCTTTCTGAAAGCCCGTGTTACCGTGTTGAGACAATTAAGGCTGTTTAGCTAGATTTGTGGATTGATAAAAAAATCGCTCTCAAAATAATTTTGTTTTGGCGTGCAATTCTGTTGACTTTGGGATTGTGCTGAATAGGTGAGCGCTTTTTTGATAGGACTTTTGGATTTGGCATTATTTTTATCAATTTCATTTAATTCCTGTTGTGTCTTTGCTTTTAGTGGTACTCCAACTGCGGTCCTTGATATTGAATCGTTTAGTATTGATGTTATTGCCGTAAGTGTAAAGGCTCCTGATAAGCTTGAGTTGCAAAGTTTTGAAAGCAGGTTGTGTACGAATGCGAGGATGTATGCTGAGAAACATATTCTTGATACTTCTTGTGCGGCTCTGTTTTTTGCGCTTATTTTCGCTTCTTTTTTGTTGTCGTTGCTGTATTGCATTGTTAAATTATAGGCGTCAGTTACCAGAAATAAGGTTGTTATTGCGCGTGCCAGATTTATGTTTGTTTGCGTAACTTTGTTTCCGTCGTATTCTACGTGTTTGGCTGAATCTGCTTTTAGTACGGAATTTTTCATTATTGTTCTGATTTTGTCAAGATCTTTTTGCGTAAGTTGTCCGTTTTCTTGTGGTTTTATTCCGGATTTGTTTATTTGCTTGTCTAGCCAGAGTATTATGTTCTTTAGACCTTCGATTTCTTCGCTTTCTTTAGACAAAATTTTTAAATATTCTTCAAAAATTCTTACTTTTTTCTCGGGTGGAGAGAAGTTGGATTCTTGCCAAACTTTTAGTTTTAGTCTTGATTCATAAAAGTCTTTAAAATTTTTTGCCGCTTTGAATTTTGGATTCGCAAGCGTTTTTTCCATCTTTGAAATATTTGCGCTTAATTGCTTTGAAGAAAATCTATAGTACAAATTTGCGGATAATTCTTTTATTTCGCTTGCTGTATTTTTCAAAAAGTGAAAGGGGACTAATATGCTTTTCAGTATTTGTCCGATGATATTTTTTTTTGTTCCGATTGGTATTTCTTTTATCAGATCTGAATTGCATATTATTTCATAGGCTTCATCCAGCTGCGTTTTTTCTTGTAAGTTTGTTTCTGATAGTCTTAGTAGCTTGTTATTAGGGTTATTATGTTTGGTTAATTTTAATAAATTTGCAAACTCTTCCGAATTTTTTACTGATTTTACGATATGTTCTTTTATATATTCAAATTGCCGCTCATCTGCTTG
>CASEVT010000018.1 GCA_949291445.1 uncultured bacterium
AATCACTTCTTGAGGCATCCTCAGCATTAACCCCGATTATGGAGGCACCGCAAGTTACAGCGGCCTCAACCGCCTCAACAGTCATTTTAAGGATATCATCACGATTTTTCTTACCTTGATATTTGCCGTTAATCATCTGATCGGACGTAGATTGAGAAAGGTTGCAATAAGTTAAACGCGGAACATTCTGAAATGACTCAAAAACATCCTGAGCCATTGCACGCATCCAGCCGGACAATTTAGTTCTGGTAATAACCCCCCTGTCGACAAGCTGCAGATTACCGTTGAGGTAATTTATTTCGTGTCGTGTAGTCGGAAAACCAAACTCAGACTGTGAAATTCCCATATCATCTAACATAAGGTTTATTATTGTTTTTTGCAATTTTGCAAGCCCGAGGCGAGAAGTCTGAACCCCGTCTCTGTTGGTTACATCAACAAAATATATAAGATTTTCCGAATTGCTCATTTATGCTCCTTGCTTTATAAATATTAATAGAGATTATATCATACTATTATGAATAATCCTAAAACATTCTGCAACGCTTATGAAGCTATACAGTGCTAATGATCGAGTTTAAATATGGATTAGTTCTTCTTGAGGTTGTTCAAGACGATATTTTTCAATGCTATCATAGGTCATTTTAGGTTTTGAGACGAAATATTTCAAAGCCCTAAGATAAGCATTTGCAGTATCCGGTGAAGTAAAACACGGTGTAGAATACATTTCAGCTATTGTTCTAATCATAAACCCTCTGTTTTCAGAGCCGACACGTGCAGAATTAGCATTACTGGTGGGTGTATTGATAATAAAACATAACTGACCTTTTTTCATATGTTCTTGCATTTTCTCCATATCAAAATTTTGAATTTCTTTCGAATTAATGCCGTGTTCCTTAAGATACTTATGTGTACCGGTAGTAGCGACAATCCTGAATCCCAAATCCGTCAAAGAACGTGCAATTCCGACACCTTCAGGTTTTGTATTATCGTTAAGAGAGAGCATAACATCGCCTCTTCGGTCAGGAAAAGTATATCCGGCAGCCAAAAATCCTTTCAACAAAGCATTATCAAATGTTCTGTCAATACCCAACACTTCGCCGGTAGATTTCATCTCCGGTGCAAGCGCAGGATCAATTCGGTTAAGTTTTTGGAATGAAAATACCGGAACTTTCACGCAAACCAGTGCAGTCTTCTTGACCAGCCCCGGAGTATATCCCTGCTCAACAATCGAACGACCTAAGCAAGCATTAATCCCTATTTCGACCATCGGAATATTTGTCACCTTGGACATAATAGGAACAGTACGGGAGGCTCTGGGGTTAACCTCGATTACATAAGCTTTATCGTCTTTTATGACAAATTGAATATTCATAAGCCCCTTGACCTTCAAAGCACGAGCAATTTTTTCGCAATATTCAACAAGTTGTGATTTTACATTGTCAGAAACAGTCTGAGTCGGATAAATTGCCATACTATCACCGGAGTGTACACCGGCGCGCTCAATATGCTCAGTAATCCCCGGAATTAGTACGTTTTCACCGTCTGAAACCGCATCCAATTCAAGTTCCTGACCTTCAATATACTGATCGATTAAAACCGGATGTTCGTCTGAAAACTTCAAAGCAGAATTAAAATACGTCAAAAGTTCATCAGCATTATAAACAACCTGCATACCCCGTCCGCCAATAACATACGAAGGACGCACAAGTAAAGGAAAACCTAACTCTTCATATGCCTTTATCGCATCTGCAACTTTTCTTACCGCGCGTCCTTGAGGTTGAGGTATATTCAAATCCCTCAATAATTTCTCAAATAATTTTCGATCCTCAGCCGCATTAATAGATTCAATCGATGTGCCGATTATATTGACGCCGCGCTCATGCAGCTTTCCCGCAAGATTTATTGCAGTCTGCCCGCCAAATTGAACCATAACCCCATATGGTTTTTCGGAATTGACAATATTCATAATATTTTCAATATTCATCGGCTCAAAATACAACTTATCAGCAACATCAAAATCGGTCGACAAAGTCTCGGGATTAGAATTAACAATAAGTGATTGATAACCGTTCTCACGCACGCCCCAAGCCGCATGCACGGAACAATAATCAAACTCTATTCCCTGTCCAATCCTGATTGAACCGGAGCCCAATATTAATATCGACTTTTTCAATTCATCAACCTTATTTTCATCAAATTCATTATAAGTTGAATAATAATAAGGGGTATAAGCCTGAAACTCAGCCGCACAAGTATCTACAATCTTAAATGAAGCTTTTATCCGAGCATCATCTTTAATTTTCTCGACTTCGGAAAGATGTTTTTTAGAGAATATGGCAATTTCAGAATCCAAAAATCCCTTTTCTTTCGCCTCCAGATACAATTCAGGAGTAAGAATTTCACCCTTCAATCTTTGTTCAAAATCAACAAGACTCTTGATTTTATAAATAAACCACTTATCAATTTTTGTAATCTGATTAATCTCATCGACACTAATTCTGCGGGTCAAGGCCTCAGCGACACGAAAAATCCGTCTGTCATCCTGAACATGCAAAAGCGCCTTTAACTCATCATCACTTAATTGCATATACTTTCTGCGCACAAGTCCGGTATTCTTATCCTCCATAGAAGTTACAGCCTTTTTGAATGAACTTTCAAAAGTTCTGCCGATAGCCATTACCTCGCCGGTAGCTTTCATCTTTGTACCTAAAAGCCTATCACCCTGTGCAAACTTATCAAACGGCCATTTTGGAATTTTTGTAACCACATAATCCAACGCCGGTTCAAATGCCGCAACCGTCTTGTGCGTTATTGCATTGGGTATCTCGTGCAAATAATACCCCATGGCAATTTTAGTGGTGACCTTTGCAATCGGATAACCGGTTGCCTTGGACGCAAGCGCCGATGAGCGGCTTACACGTGGATTAACCTCGATTACATAATACTTATTGCTTTTAGTATCAAGTGCGTATTGAACATTGCATCCGCCCTCAATTTTCAAAGCCTTAATAATCTTTAAAGCAGAGGTACGTAACATTTGATATTCTTTGTTCGTAAGCGTCTGAGAAGGTGCCACAACAAAGCTGTCACCCGTATGAATGCCTATCGGATCAATATTTTCCATATTACAGATCGCAATACAAGTATCATTCGCATCCCGCATAACTTCATATTCAATCTCTTTATAGCCGGCAATACTTTTTTCAACAAGCACCTGAGAAATAGGACTTCTCAAAAGGCCGGAATGCACTATCTGTTCAAATTCCTGAGGATTGGAAGCAATCCCGCCGCCTGACCCGCCAAGCGTAAATGCCGGACGAATAATCAGAGGATATCCAATCTTTTGCGCAAATTTTTGTGCCTCTTCCAACGTAGAAACCGTTGTACTCTCCGGCACCGGTTCACCTATGTTCAGCATTAATTCCTTAAACAACTCTCTGTCTTCCGCGTTATTAATTGCCTCAACGGAAGTACCGAGCAGTTTAACGTTATATTTTTTCAAAATACCTTTTTTATGCAAACTCATCGCCAAATTCAAACCGGTCTGTCCACCCAAAGAAGCTATAAGACCATCGGGTCGTTCTTTGTTGATAATATACTCAAACGCTTCAATAGTAAGCGGTTCAATATAAACCTTATCCGCAATATTCTCATCCGTCATAATCGTAGCTGGATTAGAATTGACAAGAATAACCCGAACACCCTCTTCACGCAGTGCCCGACAAGCCTGTACACCTGCATAATCAAATTCTGCAGCCTGACCGATGACTATTGGACCCGAACCGATTACTAAAACATTTTTTATTGATTCATTTTTTGGCATAATTTGTTCCTTTTTTCAATTAATGACCGGATTTTCTTATCATTCTTTGCAACAATGAAGTAAACCCTGATTTTTTATTCTTTTTAATCGTCTCCACCCATCCGCTAATAATAAGATTTGCATCAGAAGGACCAGGAGCCGCCTCAGGATGGAATTGTACCGCTTCAATATGGTAACTCGGACACCGAAATCCCTCCAGTGTTCCGTCATTCAGATTTTTATAAGTTGCAATAGCATTTTCGGGCAATGTGTCTATATCCGTAGCATATCCGTGGTTTTGGGACGTAATAATCACTTTATTTGTTTCAAGATTAATTACAGGATGATTGGCACCACGATGACCATACTTAAGTTTATAAGTTTTTGCACCCAAAACTATGCTTAAAATCTGATAACCCAAACATATACCATACATTGGAATTTTTCCGAGCAAATTCTTAACGGTATTTATAGTTTTAACGGCATCTTGAGGGTCTCCGGGGCCATTTGATATCAACACGGCATCAAATTTTCCGTGTAATATCTCTTTAGCAGATACAAACCCCGGAAAAACCGTCAAATCACAACCCAAATTCTTGAAATTTTCAAGTATACTCTTCTTTATCCCAACATCAATCACAGCAAGCCTTACACCGTCATTTTTATAAACATCTGTCTGACGTCGGGAGACATTGAGCGCAACATCTTTGCTCATCGAATAGTTTTTCAAATTCTCTTTTATTTCATCCGTAATCTCACCCGTTGTTATTACACAATTCATAGCGCCGGCCTCACGGATTACAGTAGTTAAATATCTGGTGTCAACGCCCGAAATTCCGACTACACTGTTTTTCTTGAGATAATCAGAAAGATTAATCGAGCTTTTATAGTGGCTTTCATGTTCACAATAATTTTTTATGACAAACCCTCTGGCACTAACTCTGTCGGATTCAAAATCATCAGGATTGATACCGTAATTGCCAATCTCCGGATAAGTCATGACAATAACCTGTTCCGCATAAGAAGGATCGGTCAAAATCTCCTGATATCCTGCCATGGAAGTATTAAAACATATCTCACCAAAAGCCGTTCCTTCTGCACCAATCGACTCGCCTTCAAAAATCATTCCGTTTGTTAAAAGTAATTTTGCCATAATTATCCCTTATCCTAATTCAAAGCTTCTTCTATCTCGGCATAGATTTTTTGCATAGCCAAAACCCTATCCTCGGCAGCAGTGACAGCACGTCCGATAACCAAATAATCCGCTCCCTCGTTTATTGCAAAAGACGGAGTAGCCAGTCGTTTTTGATCACCCTTGACAGACCACAAAGGACGTATACCGGGGCATAAAACTTTGAAATCCTTACCGCAAGCCTCTTTAATTTTTCGAGCCTCAAATGCCGATGCAACGACCCCGCTCAAACCGCTTTCTTTAGCCAATTTTGCCAAAGTTACGACATAATCAAGAGCACTGTGAGGAATTTCTAACTCATTATTCAACACAGAGTCGCTAATGCTTGTTAAAACCGTAACTGCCAGTATAATAGGTGACTTTTTGCCAATCTCGCTTGCCGCTTCATTTGCACCCTCAACCGATTGGCGCATCATCTCTGCACCGCCCAGCGCATGAAGATTGTAGAAACTTGCCCCGCTTCTAATTATGTTTGCCGACGCTTTTTTGACCGTATTAGGGATATCCAAAAGTTTCACGTCAAAGAAAAATTCAGCACCAATCTCCTTCATAAAATCAAAAACTTCCGTACCGTTCGCCGTATAAAATTGAAGTCCGACCTTAAATACACCCACATAATCCTTCAATTCACGAATTAGATTTTTTGCCTCCTCTGTCGTATCCACATCCAGCGCTAATACTATTTTTTTTCTAATTTCCTGATTAATATTCATCATACGTTCCTTACTTTATTACTCACACATTTTTGTAATAACTTCCGTTTGCAACGGTTGCAATAACCTTACCCTGCAAATTTTTCCCCTCAAACGGCGAAATTTTACATTTAGACCTAAACTTTTTAGCCTCGACAACCCAGCTAACAGAAGGGTCAAAGATTGTTAAATTTGCCCTAAACCCGCACCTGATATGCCCTTGATTTTCCAAATTCAAAATAATCGAAGGATTAGAAGATATCTTCCTGACCAAAGACGGAAGCGTCATATAACCTGATTTAACGAAAGTTTGATAAGCCAGAGAAAATGCTGTCTCAAACCCGACTATCCCCATCGGAGCACGTTCAAATGACATATTCTTTTCTTCGATTGTATGCGGAGCATGATCTGTTGCTATAACATCGATTGTCCCGTCCAAAAGCCCGTCAATTATTGCCTGCACATCTTCTTGAGAACGCAATGGCGGATTCATTTTAAATCTTGCATGGTTATTTTCAATATCATCCTTAGAAAGCGTAAAATAATGTGGCGCTGTCTCACAAGTCACATTCCAGCCTTCTTCTTTAGCTTCTCTTATCAACTCAACCGACTCTTTTGTCGAAATATGCGCAAAATGATATCTGGCGTCAGTCTCTTTTACAACTTCAAGCTCTCTTAATACAGCACTGTATTCCGACTCATTTTGTAACGGGTTATACTTTGAATCTTCCGCATGAGAAATAACAAGAACATCTGCAGCAGCCGCCTTGATTAGAGCTTCTTTCAGCAATTTCATATCCTCCAATGGCTTGCCATCGTTAGAAAAAGCTATAGCACCGTATGCCTTGAGGGTTTTAAAATCGACTATATCAGAGCTTGTTAACCCTTTTGTAACAGCACAAATCGGATGCACTTCTATCTTATTTGAGCGTTGTTTAACAAATTTCAACACATCAGGATTATCATTAACCGGATTAGTATTTGCCATAGGGCAAACAGCGGTATAACCGCCGGCTATAGCAGACTCAATACCGGTTTCGATAGTTTCTTTATTTTCAAACCCCGGTTCACGCAGATGGCAATGCATCTCGACCAGCCCCGGCATAACCACGCAACCCGACAATTCAATAACAGTTTCATGAGCAAGCCCCCGGCCAATTTTTGTGACAATCCCGTCTTGAACCATAATATCGGCAACCTCGTTTAAATCATCGAGAGGTGAAACAATCAAAGCATTTTTTAATACACCGCTAAACACAACCGCCTCCCAACTCATTCAAAATCGCCATTCTGACATAAACCCCGTTTCGAGCCTGCTCAAGAACTGTTCTTCCCACCTTAGAATCCAACAATTCCGATGTAATTTCGACCTCTCTGTTAACCGGTCCAGGGTGCATTAGAATCGCATTGGGAGCATATTTTTTAAGCGTTGCCGAATCCAATTTGTATAAATCAGAATAAGAACCTGCCGATTTGATCGTTTCAGCATCAAGCCGCTCATTTTGGACTCTCAAGAGCATAACAACATCCGCATCAACTATAGCTTCCTTTAAGTCACTATGCCATACAACATCAAATGCGGAAGTATTTTGCGGCATAAAATATGAAGGCGCACAAAAATGCACTTTCGCACCAAATTTGTTCAACAAAGCCAAATTCGACTTCGCAACCCGTGAATGCGCAACATCCCCGACAATTACAATCTTTTTGCCGCAAACATCACCGAGCTTTTCTCTCATTGTATAAAAATCGAGCAACGCTTGAGTAGGGTGAGAATTTTTTCCGTCACCGGCGTTTATAAATTTCAAATCAAAAGCGAGTTGATTTTTAATTTTATCAATAATTTGTTCTTCACTGTGTCGTACAACAAAAACATCGGCGCCGATAAAATGCAAATTTTCAAATGTATCCTTAACAGACTCACCCTTAGAAAAGGAGGATGAGCCGATATCAAAATTTAAAACATTCATGCCCAATTTTTTCGCAGCAATTTCGAAAGAACAACGAGTTCTGGTAGAATTTTCAAAAAACATCAGACACGCCGTTTTCCCTCTCACAGAAGAATCAATATCGCCATTTGCAAATTTTTTTGCGGATTGAATTATGTTTTCTATTTCCGGGTTGCTCAATCTTTCAATATCTATCAAATCGTGCATTTTGTCTTCCTTCAATCACTGATTGCGCTTATTTTTGCTAATAAGACGGGTTAAAAACTTTTATTTACGGCTTCCGGGTTTTACAAGCGGAACTCCCTGCTTGCAAAGCGGACAATTTTCCGGCTCATAAGTTACAGGATCAATTTGGAGTAAAGATTTGATATTCAAACCGGTCTTTCCGCAAGTTCGATCCACAATACATCCCACTGCCGCAACTTCTACTCCAAACTCTTTTGTCGCTTCAATAGTTTCTTTTATGGTCCTTGCAGTTGTTATTACATCTTCAATAATAACAATCCGTTCACCCTTGGAGAGTTGATATCCTCGTCGCAATTGCATTACACCATCTTTTCTTTCGACAAACAGATTGCGTTTTTTAGCCTGTTTAGCAGTTTCATAACCGATTATCACAGCCCCGATTGCAGGTGAAACAATTGTGTCAAACTCCACTTCCTTCAATTTTTCCGCAAGTTTTTTACCGATTGCCTCGGTAATATCGGGGTATTGGTACAATTTTGCACACTGAAAATATATATCGGAATGCAAACCCGACGTCAGACAAAAATGACCGTGCAACACACCCTCAGTTTTTTCCAGCAATTCCAGTACTTCATTACTCATTACTTTTCCTCTTTCAATCATTTTCCAATCATTTTTCAATTATTTTTAATCATTCTCTCAATAAATCACATAACTGTTTTACAGAGCGAATCCCGTTCTCATACATAAAATTGTGTATCTCATCAACAAGCCTTCCAGCGACATCAGGATGGGTAAAATTGGCAGTTCCAACCTGAACGGCACTTGCGCCGACAGACAAAAATTCAAACACATCATCGACCGTGTATATCCCGCCTATCCCGATAATAGGTATATCAACCACCTTTGCAACTCTATTGACCATAGCCAGTGCAACAGGCTTTATTGCCCTTCCGGACAAACCGCCGCTAACAGTTTGTTTGCTGAATTTACCCTTATTCCAGCTCAATTTTATACCCATCCCTTTTAGAGTATTTATTGCCGAAACACAATTTGCACCTGCATTTTGCGCTGCGAGCGCTATTTTTTCAATCTCTGTAACATTCGGAGTCAATTTTACAATTAAACATCCGTTATACACCTTTCTTACCTCAGAAACGAGATTATATAAGCTTTTTTCATCAGTCCCGAACTCCAAACAACCGCTTTTTACATTCGGACAAGATACATTCAACTCAATTGCACGAATGTTGTTTTCCTGACAAACTGCACCAAGCTTTACGTACTCATCAAGACTTGAACCGGCAATGTTCACAATAAAATCCAAACTCTTGTTCAAGATAGGCAACTTCTCTGATATGAATTTTTCAATCCCGACATTCTCAAGTCCGATAGAATTTATCATACCGGAATCAGTCTCAAACAGTCTGCGACCGCTATTCCCCTCACGTGGTTCCAGAGTAATTGCCTTTGTAACGATTGCGCCAATTTTTTTCACATCAAAAAAACGACCGTACTCAAGGCTGTACCCGTACGTGCCGGAAGCTGTTAAAACAGGGTTTTTGATACTAAACCCACCTAAATCAACAGACATGTTTATATCTTCGACCATGCTATTTCTTCTCCTTTAAATACGGGACCGTCTTGACATACTGTAGCATTTTGCTCAATTCCGTTTTTAATAACTCTTATTACACAACCTCGACATACCCCGATAGAACACGCCATCTCCTTTTCCATCGCAACTTCGCAAGGAATACCATAACGTTTGGATATTTGCGATATATTCTCCAAAACCACCTTTGGACCACAAGCATAGATCTTTTCAGGTGCAAACTCTTCAATGGAATTTCTCACATAATTCAACACGCTTCCTTGAAGCCCCATTGTACCGTCGTCTGTACAAATCTTATCGTAATCAAAAATTAGCGGTACTTCTTTTTCAGTCTGAAAACCCGCCATTAATAGGGATTTGATTCCCCTTTTTTTAAGTTCCTCGTTCAAATACAAAACAGGAGCAATCCCAACTCCTGCTCCCACCAATAAAGATTTTTTATCCTCAATCTTGTAACCATTACCCATAGCACCGACAAAATCTATCTTTTCACCAACTCGCAAAGTAGAAAGATACTCAGTCCCCTTGCCTTTTTTCTTAACGAGAACTCCAAGTTCATCCTCCTGTGCACTTGCAATACTAAACGGACGCCTTAACGTCATATCGCCGCACAATATAGATATAAACTGACCTGCCACTGATTCAACTTTATCTGTCGGCACAAATTTTAAATAAAACATCGTCTCTGTTACATCTTTTATGTAAGTTATTTTTGCTTTGTGGAGTTTATTTAAAGGTGTAATCTGCATTTATCAAGTTCCTTAAATTACTTTCAACAAGTTTTTTGTAATTGGTAAAAAAAAAGAAAAAGCCGCAACTTTTTCTTTTTTTATAACATCATATTTGCAATTTTTAACTTGTATATCATAACATATCCCTGTCTGTTTTTAATATTATACTTTCAAACAGCATCTTAAAGTCAAGCACAACATTATATATATTTACATTAAGGTAAACTCTGCATAAACCCTGATGCAGCACCATACAGTCATTTTAGACTGAAAATAAAGTTCGAACAAAAGTTTTTGTATCAAATTTTTTATGTTTGTGCAAAAATTGGCATGTTAGTATAATTGTAATATATACATTATAAAGGTGGAGAAAATGGCAGTATTAACAGAGAATGAGGGTTTAATTACCCAGATCATCGGACCGGTTATTGACGTAGAATTTCAGGCAGGACATCTTCCTGAGATTTACGACGCATTGGAGATATACACCGAAGACGGCAACAAGATTGTTGCAGAAGTGCAGCAGCTTCTAGGTGAAAATAAGGTTCGTTCTGTTGCGATGTCGTCCACCGACGGTCTGCAAAGAGGAATGAAGGCTATCAACACTCAAAATCCGATTAAAATACCTGTAGGCAAGGAGATTCTTGGCAGAATTTTGAACGTACTCGGCGAACCCGTTGATGAGATGGGTGACGTAAATACGGAGATGTCCTTACCTATCCACAGACCTTCACCAAAATTGACCGAGCAAAATACAAATATTGAAATTCTTGAAACCGGTATTAAGGCTATCGACCTTTTACAACCTTATCAAAAAGGCGGTAAAATCGGTTTATTCGGCGGTGCCGGTGTAGGTAAAACCGTTCTGATTATGGAACTTATACACAACATTGCACTTGAACACTCCGGTGTATCAGTGTTTGGCGGTGTCGGTGAAAGAACCCGTGAAGGTAACGACCTTTGGAACGAAATGAAAGAGTCTAACGTTATTGACAAAGTTGCTCTTATTTACGGTCAAATGAACGAACCACCGGGAGCAAGAATGAGAGTCGGTTTGTCAGCTTTGACCGCTGCAGAGTATTTTCGTGATTTCTCAAAACAAGATGTATTGCTCTTCGTTGACAACATTTTCCGTTTTGTACAAGCAGGTTCCGAAGTTTCAGCATTACTGGGCAGAATGCCTTCCGCTGTTGGTTATCAACCTACATTGTCAACTGAAATGGGTGAACTTCAAGAACGTATTACTTCCACTAAGGATGGGTCTATTACCTCTGTTCAGGCAATTTACGTTCCTGCAGACGACTTGACCGACCCTGCTCCTGCTACTACGTTCTCTCACCTTGATGCATCTACCGTATTATCCAGACAAATTGCATCTTTGGGTATATATCCCGCTGTTGATCCTCTGGCGTCAAACAGTAGAGTGCTTGATCCTGTCATCATCGGAGAAGAACACTACAGCGTCGCACGACAAGTCCTTGAAGTACTTCAAAAATACAAAGATTTACAAGATATTATCGCAATCCTCGGTATGGATGAACTTTCTGAAGAAGATAAAGAAACTGTTAACAGAGCAAGAAAAATTCAAAGATTCCTTTCACAACCTTTCTTTGTTGCCGAACAGTTCTCAGGTATTCCGGGTAAATATGTAAAACTTGAAGATTCAATCAGAGGCTTCAAAGAAATTCTCGAAGGTAAACATGATGATTTACCCGAACAAGCTTTCTATATGGTCGGTTCTATTGAAGAAGCCGTAAAGAAAGCTGAGGAATTGAAACAGTAATTTAATCTGCACGCCATCCGATTTACCGTTGGCTGGCAGGAGTAGTGACAATGAGTGATAAAAAAATTAATCTGAAAATAATTACACACGAAAAAGAAGTCTACAATGAAGATGTTGATGCAGTATACTCAAAGGGAGTAGACGGTGAGTTCGGTATCTTGCCTGATCATATACCTTTTATGAGTGCGCTTGATATTGGTGTGACAAGGGTTGAGAAAAATGGCTCTATGGAATTTATTACCACGATGGGCGGAATTTTTCAGTTCAAAGATAATAATGCACTTATTCTCACTGATACAGCGGAAAAAGGTTCAGATATTGATGTAACTCGTGCAAAAGCAGCTAAAGAAAGGGCAGAAGCCCGTGTCGGCTCTCAGGATGTTGAAATTGACACTGCCAGAGCACAAATTGCACTTGCAAAAGCACTTGCAAGGCTCAAAGCCGCTTTAAAGAATAACTAATTAAATGACAAACTGAAACAAAATTGCAGTTTAATCATTTCACTGATTTTAGACACCTTCTGTGAATTCATCCTTTTTGGACTCAACAAAAGGTGATTCTTTGTACATTTTTATACGGGAAATCCTTCTTCCGTCAATATCGAGCACGGTATATGTAATATTTTTATCCGATACAACGTCGTTAATCTCCGGTTCACGTCCGAGAAGTCCGAACACATATCCGCCAATAGTTTGAAAATCTTCATTAGGGATATCCAGATCATATTTTTCGTTAATGTCATCGATATTCATTTTACAAGAGACATTGAGGGTATTAGCATCGATTCTGACGACCTCAGGGGTTTCAACCTTGTCAAACTCGTCGTAAATTTCACCGACAATCTCCTCCAAAATATCCTCAATAGTGACAATACCCGCAACCCCGCCATGTTCATCAACAACAGCGGCAATCTGGTTTTTAGACGAGATAAAATCGCTTAACAGATCGCTGATAAACTTATTTTCAGGAACAATCAACAACTCTCTGGCAATGGATTTCAAAGAGAAATCTTCTGTTACATTGTTATTTTTGATGACTTTCAATACATCTTTTGCATTAATAACGCCGATCAAATTGTCCTGACTATCGGAATACATCGGGATACGAGTGTGTCCGGACGAGATAATCATATCAGCGAGATTATTAATATTTTCATCGGCACTGACGAGGAATATATCAGTTCTGGGGATCATAATTTCTTTTACGACAGTATTGGCAAACCCAAAGAAGTTAGAAAGCATTTTAGCCTCATTGCAGTCGATTGCCTTAATATCAATGCCTTCAGCGATAAGTTTTGTAAAACGTTCTTCCCAATTTTCCTCAGCGTCGTGTGCCTGAAGTTCTATTGTAATATGTGTAATATTTTTTATACGCTTTTTAATTTTTCTTTCAAGCATATCAGCAATATCATCGGCATCTTTCATTTGAGTTTCCGGATCAACTTCAATCGTCATATTGATGATAAGTCCGGATGACCCCAGATCAATCGTCTTAAGCTCGACCACATCGGTAATACCGTGGATATTCTGAGCAACTTCTCTTATTGTCTCTTCAACCTTCGGTTCTGCCGACTGGACGGTCAAAGAATTAACGTTATGCCGTAACAGATACATAGCCAGAATCAACAAGATAAAACCGATAATAATAGAAGCAATACCATCCGGAACATAAGCCAATTCAACCGGCATGACAAATTTAGCGAGAGTAAGCGCAACAAAAGCGACTACAACACCGGTCAAAGCAGATACATCCTCGTACCACACAAATCGGGTAGTCGGACTTTTTGTGTTTCTAATGTATTTAAGCGAACGAAAAAAGCAAAGAAACGGATTTTTTTCTTCAATCTGTACCTCGTGCAAAACTGCCCTTGACGCACTGACAACAGCCCATGCCTCAAATAATATGCTGCATACTAACGCTATCGCAATATAAAAATAATTGTTCAACAAATCACTGTGATCATGTTCGTTAAACAGCTTGTCAAACCCGCTGTAAAAAGCGATAAAAGTACCGCCCAACATCAAAATTGAAGCAAACATTGCCCAAACATTCGCCTCAAGCCCATATCCAAATGGGTGAGCGTTATCAGCAGGTCTTGACCCTCTTTTTATTCCTACCAAAAGACAAATGCTGTTGAAAGAATCCACGCCGGAGTGAATAGCTTCTGACAACATTGCAGAACTCTTTGAGAACAAAAAACAAATCAACTTTACACCGGCTATGCCCAAATTTGCTATTAATGCCCTGATTACTGCGTGAATTCGGGATTTTTGCTCTTCTTCTTTTGTTATATTCTCTTCAGTTATTTCTGTTTCTTGATTATTCTCAGTAATTGTTTCCGTATGACTCTCTGAGGACATATATTTCCTTATTCATTATTACTAACCGTTAGTATATATTATAATACCTAAATAACCTAAATTATGCAATCACCGTTCAGATAACCGTTTTATCAGGATTTATTATTATTCTTTTATCAACCGGCACTAAATATTACAAATGTAAAAATTATATTAATTGTACTCTATACAATTAATCAAACTTTTGGTATAATGAGAACCTAATAAAGGGAGATGGAATCGTGAAAGTATCACAGTTGAACACAGCCGATTACAATTTGTTTAAGAGAAATCTTTTTAAACGTAATGAATTGAACACAGCAAACCAATGCCCCAATTGCAAAAAAGGAGCACCCCTGAGAGATTTAAAACAAGACACTTTCTCAAAAAGCATGTAATGATTAAAATTAGCCGACATTGGCTCTGCAAGGTTTTGTATTGAAAGAATGCCTGAAAAATGGTATATTCTTTTTATGGCAAAAATACGCAGTCTGAGATTCCACGACATACCGAAACTAAAAAAAATGATATCCATGATTTCCGATATGAATATAGAGGAGATTCCATTTGATTACAAATCGTTTATACCCTTTCCGGTTAATTTAATAAACAGCTTCTTACCCCTGAAAATGCGAAGACTGAGCGAGTCATTTGTGTCAATAGATGAGCAAGAAATAAACGGAATGATCTCACTAAAACCCCAGCAGGGCAACCCTTCCAGCTGGAGGATATGCAAGCTGTTTTTGAATAAAAACTCATACGACACAGGCAGCCAGCTTGTCGGATATGCTACAGCAAGATTTGGTGCCTTAGGTGCAAACACATTTACTGTAAAGGTCGACAGCGATATGGATGAGCTTTTAGAATTGTTTTCTAAGGCCTGCGGATTTCGGGTCTGCTCATCGGAGCAACTGTGGAGAATGGATGAAATATCGCTTGTAAAAAATGCCATGAACAAAGGACTTTTCAGACCATTCAAAAATACAGACTCAGAGGCTGTAAAAAACATCTACAACGACAATATTTTTCCGCATTTTCGCTATTCATTGGCAAAAACTGCAAAAGAGTTTGACAACCTGCTGTTTACAGGTTTGAATGAAGCCGCTTGCTTTAAATTTGTATTCGAAGAAAATAATTCTGTAAAAGGCTACTTTTCGCTCCAAACTGAGGATAACGAAAACTATATTCTGGATATAGATCTGGTACAAGGTTATGACGAGTATTTTGCCGATGTCATTAATTTTTCAATCGGACAAGTAATGATGAGAACAAAAAAGTTTAATCTGTTCATAATAAATAAAAAATTCCAAGTTTCAGGTGCAAAATACGAAGAATATTTAAACAAAAACGGTTTTAAATGTGTAAAAACTCAGGTAGTAATGGTAAAAGATTACTACAAAAAAATAAGAGAAGAGCAACGCTCACAAAGACCCGCAATTGTATTTTCGGATATAAGCCGAAAACCCGCATTCAAAAATAGCGCAAGAGTACAAAAAGTAACCTTTTAATAGGTAAAATTATCCGAAACAAACCACCAAAGACAAGACGAAAATACACATCCGTGACTCACACGCCCCTCAAACAAAATAGACATAATTTTGAGTGTCTGCTATAATCACGGAAGAAGTGAGGGAATTATGTCACTTAAAACCAGAATTGAAGCGGTATTGTTTATTACAGCTCAAGCGCTTGAAGTAAAAGATATTGCAGAAATACTTAAAGAAGACGAAGAACAAGTCCAGGATGCACTTTTGGAGCTTATAATGGACTATTCCGCAAGAGACGGCGCATTAGAGATCGACGATGAAAACGGTTATATTCTTCAAGTTAAGGAGGAATTTATGGACATAGTTGAGCAACTATGCCCCGTTGAACTTCGTCCGTCTGTATTGAAAACACTCACCGTGATTGCACTTAAAGAGCCGATACGACAATCCTATTTGAAAGAATTGCGCTCAAATGCCTATGAACACGTCCAAGAACTGCTTGAAAAAGGGCTAATCTCACGTACTAAAGACAAAAACGGACGTTCATATAACCTTAAAACCACACCGAAATTTGCGGAATATTTTAAGCTAAAAGGCGATGCAAAAACACTCGCAAAAATAATTGATCTTGAAAAACAAGCCAAACTCGACGACGAAAACGAGCAATAACGGTTATCAGTATAAAATAAGGATTAAGATCTTTCTGGTAAAAAGCATTAAGCCAATCAAAACGCTCGTGGTCGCAGACAAAAAGACAACGCCTGCGGCAAGGTCTTTTGCCATTTTGACTAATTCTGAATAATTATTTTTATAATACGCATCCAACGTAAATTCGATTACGGAGTTAAAAAGCTCGGTACAAATAACATTGCTGATAGCAAGAATCAAAACGCAATATTCAATGCAGCGAAAATTCAAAACGACACCGGCAAGCAAAGAGAGAAAACCTATCAAAAGATGAAATCGGTAATTTTTTTGAGACTTATAAGCAAGACTCAACCCTTTAAGCGCATTAGCAAAACTTTTTAAATAACCGCTTGAAGCATATTTAGACATTAGATCCACCAATCATTTTTTCTTGAATATCCCACATTTCACACAGAGTTTCTTCTGTCAGATGGTCATAACCCATCAAATGCAGAATGCCGTGTGCCAATAAAAAGTATAATTCACCTTCAAAAGTTTTTCCATTTTCTTGAGCTTGAACAAGTGTTTTCTCAAGCGAAATGATAATTTCACCAAGATTAATTTCATCATCAAAAATGAACCGCTCATCAACGTTTGAATCTGCAAAAATAGCAAAACTGATTACATCAGTAGGTCTATCAATGTTCCTGTAATCACGATTAATACCGTGAATTTTCTCATCATCGCAAAGCACGACATCAAAAGTAAGCGTTTTATATTTATAACCCTTCAAACAAGACTTTTCGACCCATTCGTCGTGTGTAAGAAAAAATTCCGTCATCTTTTTCAATTTTTGTGTCACAAGAGCCAGATCAGGTTTTTTGAGATTTTCACGGTCAATAGCATCTTCGACAAATATATTAAGTTCAATTTTCTTCATTGTTGTTTTTTTGCAATCTTTTTTGAATCTTTTTCTCGAGCTTTAATTCATCGTCAGAAATAATTTTATCCGGAGCGACGAACTTTTTCTTCATAGCTTTTTCTTCCAGTTCCTGAACAATATTTTCATGGTACTTAATCCGCTGATGGTGAGCTGCACGAAGACTCTTGCTAAAAGTTTGAGCGATAGTTTTTAAATCTTTAAGCGTTAACGGGCTATCCGAAAGTTGGCCGTCATTGAGTCGGTCTTGAATAATTTTATTTATCATTGCGTCAAGTTCCTCAGGTGAGTGGTCTTTCAATGTTCTTGACGCAGATTCAACGGCATCAGCAATCATAAGAATAGCTGTTTCTTTAGTATTAGGTTTCGGACAAGTATATCTGAATTGTTCTTCCGTAACCTTTTCTTCACCCTCTTGTTGTTTAGCCTGATTATAGAAATAGCTTGCCAGAGAATCGCCATGATGTTGGATAATAAAATTTTGAATAACAGGCGGTATACCATACTCTTTAGCCAAGTCCATACCATCTTTAGGGTGAGCTGTAATAACCATTTTACTCAGTCTGGGATTGAGCTTTGTATGCGGGTTCTCAATGCCGAAATATGTTTGATTTTCAACAAAAAACAAAGGTCTTTTCAACTTACCGATATCATGATACATAGCACCGACACGGGCAAGAACAGGATCCGCACCAATAGCTTCAGCTGCTGCTTCACACAAATTTGAAACCATCAATACGTGAGAAAAAGTCCCCGGTGCTTCAAATTGCATGCGTTTTAACAATGGCTGGTTATGATCCGCAAATTCTGCAAGCCCGTATGGAGTGACAATCTTGAACCAGCTTTCTAAAAGCGGGATTAACCCTAAAACAATCACCCCTGAAAGCAAGCCGTTTGCAAAACCTACCAGTACATTGGTGAAGATAACAGAGTGATCGATCGGCGTAATACAATTTTCTATCAAATATAAGTCTAATATGAAAAACAACATTGCAAGCGAAATTTCAACACCGATCTTTAAAAGGTCAAATCTTCTGGAATACTGTATTTTTGCGGTAGCAATTGAAGCTATCAAAGAAACAATCACGAAAACTGCCGCAGGCTGCAATGGAACCTGTAATGCTATGGATATAATTGTGATTAGTATTGCAGAGGTCAAGAATGAAACTCTTGGATTGGTAAAAATAGATAACAATATTGCAAACGCCGGAAACGGCAGAAAATAAAACGAAAATCCGTCCGGAATTAATGTTGCTGCAACTGCCATTACTACTGATAGCAGCGCTATTATTGACATGTAATCTTTGCTTAAAAACTTTTGCTCAAAATATCTTAAATAGTATAACAACGAAATAATACCGAAGCATACAAGACAGTATATGCCTATAATCCCTTTATAATTGAGTTGTAAGACATTATAACCCGCTTTTTGAAGAGCGTCTCTTTTGACTTTAGTAACAAGTTCACCCTTTTCAACAATTTTCTCACCTTTAATAAAGGTTACGGTAGCGGGAGTAACTGAATTAACAGCATTTTTTCTGGCAATCTCAGTTGCAACTTCATCTACGACCATATTAGGAACAATAACCTGCTCAAGCAAAGCCGAAATAATTCGCATTTCACCTTTTGTTGTTTCATACATGGCGTTGCGCAATATCAGCCCGTTCAAATTATCCTGTTCAAAATCTCTTTCGGTAATCCCCCGTTTCAAAAGGGTATCCAGAGTTTTTCTCGCTTTTTTAAACGTGTTGTCGAGCCTTTCATCCTCTGCATTTATTAAATAATTTAAAATATAATTCTTGTAATAATTTGTACTGTCAAAATCGAAAAGCAGACTCATTTCATCTTTTTTGGTCTGAAAATTCAATTTTTTAGAGCGAATATTCAAAATACTTTTTTCAAGTGAAATAAAGTTGTTAATGATATAACTGTCCTCGGCAGGAGTAAGCACAGGTTCAATTTTTTGTGCCATCTCTTTTTTATACTGGTTAGTTTTAAAAGTATCCTCAACCTTTATTGTCTTATAAGCAACGACATCTCTCTTGCTGGTACCGTCGTCAGAGATTATACTTTGAAAAAGAAAATATCTGGCAGAAAATATACCTGTCAAAAGTATTGTAAACAAAAGAAATATCGTAAAGTTCAACACCTTCGATGATGAAAAAATATCCGCAAGGAGGTTTGTAAATTTTATTCTTTTCATTTAATTTATCTCAAATCGCTATATTTTATCTTTTATTATTTTAAATTAATATCATTTTAATACTTATACTAATAATTGCAACTTTAAACGAAAGTTTCTATCGTCCTTATAGTTGATCTTTAAGACTGTTTAAAAAAGAGAATGAATACGATTGGCATAGCAGAACAGATCAAATTCAAATTGTTTAATACATAATAGGTATTTATTTAAGCGTAAACATAGCGTATAATTATGTAGATGATAAGAAGAATACTCAGAAAAGTAAGAAGAAGAAAAGGGGCAAACATGAATTTAACAGTGTCTAAGGGACTACTGGAAGAAGTTTCTGCAAATGTACTGGTAGTAAACCTATTTGAAGGAGTAAAAGTTCCGGCAGGCGCCACGGGAGCAATAGATATAGCGTTAGACGGACTCATTTCCGACTTTGTTATTGCAAAGGAAGGTTTTAGCGGAAAATTCGGATCAACATATGTGTTGCCTACATATGGAAAGATTCCTGCCGAAAAAGTCATGATCGTGGGTCTGGGCAAGAGCAAAGATTTTACGCTGAACAAAATAAGAGAAATAAGTGCAAAAGTTGTTAAAAAATGCTTAAAAATGCAGAACTGCAAAAAAGTTGTCTCAATCCTGCACGGAGCAGGTGTGGGCGGGTTCGACGCTCAAAACTGCGGACAGATGATTGCAGAAGGTGCCTACATCGGTGAATATTCTTTCGATAAATATAAATCAGAGAAAAAGACTAAAAAAATAGAAGACTTCGTCATTCTTGACATGGTTGAAGAAAATTGCAAAAAAGCAAAAATCGGAGTTAAAAAAGGCAAAATTATCGCTTCTGCGGTGAATTTTACAAGAAGTCTTGCAAACGAACCGGCTCAATGGGCAACCCCGACTAAACTTGCAGAAATAGCTCAATCATTTAAAGAATTAGACGTAAAAGTTTATGATAAAGAAGAAATAGAGAAGATGGGCATGGGCGCATTTTTGGGAGTAGCAAAAGGAAGCAGCCAACCGCCCAAATTTATTCATATTAAATACAAATCCGCAAACCCGAAACGCAAAATTGCAATAATCGGCAAAGGCATAACGTTTGACTCAGGCGGATTGGACATAAAACCGCCATCATCAATGCTTACCATGAAAGATGATATGTCTGCAGCTGCGGCAGTATTAGGTGTCATGAGTATAATAAAAGAACTAAAACCGGATATGGAAATCCACGCACTGATTGCGGCTTGCGAAAACATGCCCGGCGCAAGCGCTTATAAACCCGGCGACATACTTGTTGCAAAGAACGGAAAAACAATAGAAATAGACAACACCGACGCAGAAGGCAGACTCACACTCGCTGATGCACTTTGTTATGCTTGTGACTTGGGAGTAGACACCGTAATTGATCTTGCAACACTGACAGGTGCTTGCGTAGTTGCACTGGGCAACGTTGCGAGCGGCATTATGGGGAACAACCAGTCTTTAATTGATAAATTAATTAAATGTGCAAACCAAGGCGGTGAAAAACTCTGGCAATTGCCAATGTATGAAGAATACAAGGAATCACTGAAAAGTGATATAGCCGATATGAAAAATACCGGCTCCAGAATGGGCGGAACTCAAACTGCCGCATTGTTCTTGCAAAACTTTGTAAAAAAAGTGCACTGGGCTCATATAGATATTGCAGGTACGGCATTTATTGATAAACCGATTAATGAACTCTCTAAAGGCGCTACCGGTGCCGGAGTCAGAACTCTTATTAACTATATTATGAGCTAAAACAACCTAATATAATCTGATATCATAAAAGGCTGATATGGGGTACATATCAGTTTTTTATGATATAAAATCAAATTGACTCAAAAAAAAGTTTGTTTGATAATAGTGTCAGTAAGACACTAGTTGGATATAAAATGAACATCACCATACAAAAAGCACTACCCCCGCATATATCCGGTAATGATAGACCTGATAAGTATTTGAATATATTCAAAAATAGGGTATTACCGAAATTTCCGAGTACAGATTCCAAGGAATTTGCATATGATTACTTTTCAAATTTAGAAACAGGGTTCCAAAAGAGATTTCTCTACAGACTTTTTGCTGAAGATAAAGTGAAAAAAAACCTCAAATTTGTAAATATAAAGGATGAGAACAATTTTCGCTTCATCAACACGATGTATACAGTCTCACACGAGATTATACGTGAATTTCCCAAAAAGTTAAAAGAAGAACAAGCATTAAAACTGAAAAAAGAAATTTCTAAATTGTATCTTAACGTTTAAGCCGGCTAAACAAATAACCCAATAACTCTTAAAATTTTTATTATAAACATAGTACTTGCAAATTATTTAAAAAGTGCTATACTAGTCATGTTATTAATGTTTCGGCTAGTGTAAAAACCTTACGAGGGTTGGCTTATAGGTTGGAAATGGGTGAAAGTCCAAAGAAAATTTATAAATCCCTCGTTTTTTTTGTCCAAACTTGGCAACCGGCGTTTTATATTATTTTTATAAATTAGTCACGGATAGAGTTAAAATTTTTGTGAGGTTTAATTTTACTAGCAAAAAAAATTTTTTTGCGCATTAGTATATCTAAAACTGGAACAAACTCCGTAAAATTTTAACAGGTGAAAAGAGCAAAATGAATGTAAACAAAATAATTGCCCGTAATATAAATACAAGGATTACACATTTACTTGACAGCGGTGAAGTTGTTCAAGGTATATATAAAGATGGAAAACCAATATCATTTACAACCGCACCTCTTACAAAACAACAATTTCACGACGTGCTTCCTAATGCTAAACAAATTAAAGTTATAACGAGAGAACTTGAACAGGGTATATATCAAAGATTAGTTGATATTTTCACGGTAGAACAAAATAAAGGTAAACTTATAAAAAAAATTATA
>CASEVT010000019.1 GCA_949291445.1 uncultured bacterium
CAAGTTCAAACAAATAATGAAAAAAAATCGGAACAATCTCCTTTAAAAACTCAGTTGACTGAAGAAGAGGAGATAATAGTCTGGAACAAGTGGCGTAGTGATCTGCAAAATCAGGTAATGAAGGATACAAAAATTGCTGCACCGTTAGGAACAGGATTTAAATTTTCTTTTACTGTAGACAAATTCGGTAAAATATCTAATTTAAAAGTATGGTCGACTAGCCCTGCGTATTCTGAGCTTGCGGTTAAAGTAATAAAACCGATATTGCTTAGCTATCAGGGTCAACCGATTTTGAATTTTCCCGAAGGTACAAAACGTGTTATAACTAATGTAACGGGTGGGTTCAGGATGGCTACTCATACGGGTTATAGCTCGCCTGATGATTATTCCGATATAGAAAGAATTAAAAAATTGAGGTAGCGATGTATAAATGTAGTGAATGCGGAAACGAATTTAAAGATAAGCCTGATTATTGTGATTGCGGCAACGATATTTTTGAAAAAATTGTAACTCATCCTAAAAAATTGCAGTTGCCGGTTTGGGATATTCTGGCTCGTTCATTTTTTGCCTGTTGTTTATTGTTGTCTGTTATTGTCTGGTTTATCAGTATTCCCGAGAGTAAAGATTCAACTTCAAATACTCTTGAACAAAATGAGGATATTGATTCAACTGCACAAAAAAAACTTTCAATTCCGTCGCTGGATGCAATATGGAAAGAGTCCGTATCAAAACAACCGATTGCGGAATCAAAAATATCTAATGATACAACTTATGTTGATACACAAAATGCAGTTACTGTAAAAAAAGAGAGCAAACTTTCATCCGTAAGTGTAAATAAAAGTTCCAAAAACCCGAAGGCTGTTTCTACCGTAAAAACAGGTTCAAAAACTTCCTCACAATCTTCGAGTGTGAAGTCGACTAAGTCATCAAAAAATAACACTCAAAATCAAGCATCAAAAGTTGTTGCTGAAAATGCAAAAAAATCCGGCGCAGCGCAGACTGCCGTCAAAAACAAACAAAATGAAAATATTGTTGCAAATCAGGAATTGACAGATTACAAGGTGGCTTTAAGAAAGTCTTTATTTCGTTATATAGACTTTACCAAGATTCAGGGTGAAGGTAAATGCGTTGTTGAATTTAGTATTGATTCTTCAGGAAAGTTTCTGAATAGAAGATTTGTTAGCCAATCTTCTAACGAATCTGTTAACGGTGCGGTTTATAATATGATGATGAGTATGCCGAAATATTATCCGCCTCCGGAAGCTTATCACGGTGAAAATATTAAAATGAGCTTTTATTTCAAGAATGGTTACTACGAAATAAACTATTTATAGTCTTTGTTTAAATTTGTTTATAATTTTATATTTGCGAATTTATATCATATAATAATCATGTTTGTGAAGGGTTAGTAAACCTTCCGGCATGCTTGGAAAACGGAGATAGTTATGGGATATAGTTTTGAGCTGATAACCGGCCCGATGAGTTGTGGGAAAACAGAGGAGCTTTTGAGAAGAGTGAAGCGTTGCATTATTGCTCAAAAAAAAGTTAAGGTAATAAGTCCTGAAACAGATACTCGTACAAAAGGTGATTATATTGAGTCAAGAAACGGTCTTTGGCTCGATGCAATAACCGTTGTTGATGCGAATGATATATTAAATCACGTTAGCAAGTCTGATGAAGTTATTGCTATCGATGAATTACAATTTTTTGATGAAAATATTGTGCCGGTGGTTAAAACGCTTATTTCACAAGGAAAAAGAATAATAGCATCAGGATTGGATTTGGACTTTAAGGGGGAACCGTTCGGGTATATGCCGGAATTGCTTTGTCTTGCTGATAAGGTGGACAAGCTTACAGCTGTATGTATGAAGTGTGGGGCTGATAATGCCACCAGAACTCAAAGATTGATTAATGGTGTTCCGGCAGATAAAAATTCTCCACTAATTATGATAGGCGGCGATGAAACTTATGAAGCTCGTTGTTTAAAATGTTATGAGCTCCCCGATGTTAAATCTGAAAACAGAAAAAGAGGGTTCAAATTATTGAGCTTTGAAAAAAATTAGCCATAATTTTACATCCTTTTATCTTCTATTTTTATGCTTGTTTGTGTGGATTATTCAAATGTAAAAATTACCTGTATTGAGCCTTTCTGGAGGGTGGAAAAAACCTGATTTGTGGTAAATTTATATTATGAAGAAAAAAACTTTTTTATTAACAATAATTTTTGTTCTTGTGGTTATATTGGCGAGTTGCATCCGAGCTGACAAGCCTGAAATAGAAAACAAAGTTGAAAATGGAGTTAGTGAATCTGCATCTGCGTTCAAACCTTTGGATGTAAAGATTGAACAGGTAGATGGGGTTGACTATTTGATGTCACGCAGTGAGGCGGGAAAATATGGAGGAACGCTTGTTGTCAGCACAATTGGCGAGGGACCTAAGACATTTAACCCCTGGAACTCCAAAGATGCAACTTCATCTGCGGCAAGTGATCTTATGTTTGAGCCTTTGGTTACTACTGATGCTTATACCGGCGAAGTGATTCCACGATTAGCAAAGTCCGTTAAAACTCTTCCGGATAAGAAAAATTATATTATTACTCTGAGAAAAGGGCTTAAATGGTCTGACGGAAAAGAGATTACGGCTGATGATGTTGTTTATACTTGGGATACACTGGTTTTTGGCGGGTTCGGTAACACAAGTACTCGCGATGCAATGTATATTGATGGTGAATTGCCCGTGATAAAGAAGTTGGATAAATATACGGTTCAATTTACTACACCGAAGCCGTTTTCACCTTTTCTCAGACAAATTTCAGTACCGATTGCACCTAAACACGTCTTAAAACCGGTTACAGATAAGGGTAAACGAGCGTTTGATTCTTTCTGGGGACCGTCTACTCCGGTGAATGAATTTGTTACAAGCGGTGCATTTCGACTGAAAGAGTACGTTCCGGCTCAAAGAATTGTTTATGAACGCAATCCTAACTATCCAATGTTGGATTCTAAGGGTCAAAAACTTCCGTATTTGGATAAGTATATTATGCTTATTGTCGGTGATTTGAATAATGAGTTGCTGAAATTTAAGTCTAAGGAGTTGGATATCGTTTCTTTAAGAGGTTCTAATGTCTCAATTTTTAAAGAAAAAGAGCATGATTCCGATTATAAAATATACAATCTGGGACCTGATACGGGGACGTTGTATCTGGCGTTCAATATGAATACGAGAAAGAACGATAAAGGTCAATATTATGTAAACCCGATAAAACAAAAATGGTTTGCAGATAAAAATTTTCGGTATGCGGTAGATTATGCGATTGATCGTGAAAATATGGTTTTCAATGTTGCCTCGGGCGTCGGTGCTCCGCTGTACACGCCTGAGCCATTGTCTTCAATATATTTAAATGAGAATATTGCCAAAGGACATCCTCAAGATTTACAAAGAGCGAAGGAGTATCTGAAGGCATCAGGATTTTATCTTGATAAGAACGGAAAGCTCCACGATAAAGACGGCAATAAGGTTGAATTTGACTTGTATACCAATGCCGGAAATACCGAGCGTGAGTCTGTCGGAGTTATGGTCAAACAGGATCTTGAGGATTTGGGTATGAGCGTGAATTTTAAACCGGTTGAGTTCAATACCCTTGTCAACAGGCTTACCAATACGCTTGATTGGGATGTCGTAATCCTCGGGTTTACTGGGAGTCCTCTTGAACCGTATGGCGGCAAAAATGTCTGGTATTCCAACGGGACTTTACATATTTTTAACCAGCGGACTAAACCGTCTGAAGACAGGTATCGGTATCAATGGGAAAATGAATTGAATAAAATCTTTGATCAGGCTGCTCTTGAATTGGATTTTGACAAGAGAAAAGAATTGTATGAGAGTTATCAGAAACTAATCTACGATGTTAAACCGATTATTTATTTGTATTCTCCTATAAGGATTACAGCTGTGCGAAAAAAATTCGGAAATATACATCCTACCGAACTAGGCGGGGTTACGCATAACCTTGAGGAGATTTATTTAAAATAAACTACGGCGTAATTAGAACTTTTATTGCTTTACCTGCGGAATGAAGTTCAAGTGCCTCTTTAGTCCTCTCAAGCGGCATTTGCGTTGTTATAAGTTTATTTACATCCACATCGCCGTTTGCAATATATTCAAGCGCCTGTCTAAAATATTTAGGAGTATGGTGAAATACGCTAAGAATCTTTATTCCTTCATAATGCAATTTTCTTGTATCGATATTTACAGATGTACCGGACTTACACCCTCCAAAAAGGTGCACAGTCCCACCTTTTCTGACAAGAGAAAACATTTGTTCCCAAATCTCCGGCAATCCGACGCATTCTACTGCAACATCAAGCCCCCTGTTTTCATCAGTAAACGATTTGAATATTTTTTCCGGATGTTGATATTTTTTTAAGTCAATAACTTCATCTGCATGCCCAAATTCTTTTGCAAGTTGAAGCTTAAGCGGATTTCTTCCTGCTGCAATGACTTTTGCACCTTTTAGCTTTGCAAGTCTTACAAACATTAAACCGATAGGTCCAATCCCTACGACACCGACAGTTTGTCCGGGTTTTATGTCGGTTTTTTCTATGCCGTGTACGACGTTTGCAAGCGGTTCTGCGAATGCTGCACGCTCAAAACTTAGTCCGGTCGGTATTTTAAGAAGATTTTTTTCAACAATTCTCTCCGGTATGGTTATATATTCAGCGTATGCCCCGTTTAATAAGTCTAAATTCTCACAAAGGTTGTATTCTTGCCGCAAACAAAAGAAACATTTTCCGCAAGGCGCAGAATTGGCAGCGACAACTCGATCACCTTCTTTAAATCCCACAACCTTTTTACCGATTTTCGCTATCGTACCTGCAAATTCATGACCGAATCCGGATGGTATTTTTTTTATCAAAACAGGATGCCCCCGATGATAAGTTTTTACATCAGTTCCGCAGGTTAGAGCTGCTTCAACTTTTACAAGAACTTCATTATCCTGTGGTTCTTTGACATCGACTTCTTCATATCTGATATCTTCGGGTCCGTAATATCTTATTGCTTTCATTTTCATAATTTTATATATGCTTTCAATGTTTTATTGCTCATCGTGTCGTTAATAGCCTGTTCCAAATCTTCTAAAGAATACTGAGTGGAAAGGTATTTAACCGTAACCTTTTTTGATTTTAAAAGTTCATAAGACATTTTTAAGTCCAGCGGAGAAGGCGAATAACTACCCATTATATTAAGTTCTCTATAATACACATCATTGTTTGTGTAACCGTTATCACTTTGTACAGAAGAAAATACAAGGATTGTCCCTCCGTCTCTGACCGATTTTAGTGCCAATTCAATAGCCTTGTCCGAGCCGGAGGTCATAAAAATAATGTCTGCTCCGTATCCTTCTGTTAATTCTTTTATTTTTGCTGATGTTTCATCATTGCCCTCAAACAGCAAGCTACAGTCAAACCCCAAATTATTAGCCAAATCGACTCTCTCTTGTATTAAGTCACATCCGATAACATCGCCCTTGAATGCCTTCACCGCTTGTCCCATAAGCAGCCCGATTGAACCAAGTCCAACAACCAACGAAACAGTCCCTTCGACTGCTTGTGCTCTTTTTACTGCTCTTATGCAACAAGCCAGTGGTTCCATAAAAGAGATCTCCATATCATCAAGATTCTTGGGAACCTTAAAAACTGTATTTTTCAAGTGCTTTTCTGATACAAAAATATAATCCGAAAAACCGCCGGGGATTATGTTTGTTTCTTTAAACTGCTTACACATTGAATAATTTCCGCTTTTACAAAAATGGCATTTCAAACACGGTATGTGATGTCCCAGAACAATTTTATCGCCTTTTTTAAATTTTGAAAAAATTCCATTCCTGATTTCTACAATTTCACCAACAACTTCATGTCCCAGTACAATTTCTTCGGTGTGGTTTTTATATTTAACAATATCCGAACCGCAAAGACCGCAGCCGATTACTTTAACTATTGCACCTTTTTCATTAAGTACTGGTTTTTCTCGTTCCTGAATTTTTATATGTTGATTTTCTGCTACCGCTACTCTCATAATAAAACCTTTTTGTTTTTAATATAACACTAAATGTTATTTATGAATATAATATTAACATGATGAAGGAATTAGAAGATTACAAAGAAGAGATTTATAAATGTTCTCGCTGCGGTTTATGCCAGTCAGTATGCCCAGTGTATAAGGTAACGTTGAATGAGTGTTCCGTGTCACGGGCTAAGTTTAACATGCTAAACGGTGTATTAAATGGCGATTTATCTTTAAATTCTCAAATAAAAAAATATTTGAACTTGTGCATTGGCTGCAATGCTTGTAAAAACTTTTGTCCGAGCAATATTGATGCGCGTGAGATATTTACGGCTGCAAAAAGACGTTATTATATTGAAAATAAACCTTCGTTCAAAGAACAAGTTTTTGGGTCATATTTTTTATTTAAATTTCTTTTATCGGGTGCAAGATTTTTATTTTCTGTTTATAGACTACTAAATCTTTCTTTTTGGGTTAAGAAAATGCACTTGATACTTCCCAAAAGAGTGTTATTGTTAGATGCATTGATTCATAAAAATGTATTTGAAAAGTGTTCTAAACAGTTACCTATTCGCGGGCGGAGTTCTGAGAGGGGATTGCGGGTGATTTTTTTCTCCGGATGTTTTAATAAGTATTTGAATAATTCTTCTCAAAATTCTGTTTTTAATCTTTTTTCACAGCTTGATATTGAGCTTGTTGAAAAAGATTTTGAATGTTGCGGCATAAGTTATTTGTTTGACGGAAATATTGGTGAGTTTATTAAGCTTGCAAAAAAAAATATTGAAAAGGCGGGAGAAAATTATGATTACATCCTTACTGACTGCGCTTCTTGCAATTTTGTTCTGAAAGAGTATCAAAAATATGTTCAATCTGAGCAAGCTGAGATTTTTGCTCAAAAAGTTACGAGTGTTTTGGAGTTGTTAAAGAGTTTGCGCATAACTTCTCGAAAAAAACTTACGGTTACGGCACACAAGCCTTGCCATGAGGATTTTGAGTTTATTGAATTGATTAAAAATATTGAAAATATAAATTATGTTGAAGCAGAAGATTTCGATTCTTGCTGTGGATTTTCAGGAAAATTTGCCGTGCAAAATTCCAAAATATCGCGCGAGATATCTAAACGAAAAGCTAAAAAGTTTCTGAATACAAATGCAGATTGCATCATAACAACCTGCCCTGCTTGTGTTTTAGGTATAAATCAAGGTCTGATCGAAAACAACGCAAGTTTGCCTGTTTACAATTTAGTTGAATTTATCGCTAAATATTGTGATATATCTAGGGTTTGATTTTCATTTTGCTGACTATTGCCGTGGCAATTGCAGAAACGACAAGCCCTATAACCGGCCAGGTATAATCCGGTTTTGGCGGATTGTATATTTGTGCTTCTGACTTGGCTATTTGCGGACGTTGCGTGTCATAATGCGATTTTGCTATGTTTTTTGTAACATTTGTTGCGCCTACGCAATTGGCTGGATAACCTGCATCCGGAATGTAAGAGGGAACTAATTTCATTGTAAACTACCTTCTACTTCACTACGTATTTTTATAAAAACAAATGAAGCAAAAAAATTGCCTGAAATGTTAACCTCTTTTAACAATAAAAAACTTCGTGCGATAAATCAGAATAAACCCTTACGTGCCAAAATCGTACCTATAACTGCGGCAAGGATTAATGACATTAAAATGATTATCAGAAAAGCAAAGCCGTTGGAGCCCATAGGTACATCGACATTCATTCCCCAAAAGCTTGCAACCATCGTAGGTATTGCAAGAATAATTGTCACCGACGTCAAAAATTTCATAACTATGTTCAAGTTATTAGAAATAATAGAAGCGAATGCATCCATCATGCTCTCAAGGATGTTTCTGTGCATTTCAACCATTTCTATAGCCTGTTTATTTTCTACGATAACATCTTCCATAATATCTTCTATCTCTTCATTGTAATCAATGAAGTTTTGGAATCTGTCAATTTTTTTGAAGCGGCTTAATTTTTCCAATACTCTTCCGTTATCTTTTAGTGCGGTTGTAAAGTAAACCAAACTCTTTTGTACTTCGAGCAATTGAAAGAGTGCTTTATTTTTCATAGTCCTTCTTAAATCCACTTCAATTCTTTCTGTGTGGCGATTTATGTGCTCAAGATATCTGAGGTAAAACTTTGTGGATCTAAAAAGTATTTGAAAAAGGAATCTTGTTTTATCTGCAGTGTTAAAAAGTTTGGTTGTATCCTGATTGAAGAATGAAATAATCCGATTTTCTTTCAATGATACGGTAACAATATTGTGAGGAGTCATGATAATACCCAAAGGCAATGTATCAAAACTGTTTTCATCCTCCATCATCGGCACGTTGGTGATGATAAGCAGTTTATCGTCGTCAATTTCAATACGTGAACGTTCTTCGGAGTCAAGAGAATCTCTTAAAAAATCAGCCTCAATATTTAATGCGGCCGCAACCTCTTTTATCTCGTCAGCAGTAGGTTTAATCAAGTTAAACCAAGAGCCTTCTTCAAATTCTTGAATAGAAAATTCTTTGAGTGTTTTATCTTCAAGTGTCTTGAAAATTTGCAGCATAGCGACCTGCTCTCATCTATACTATTAACTGATTTAATTTTTTTACCAATTACAACCGCAGCCGTAAAAGCTTTTTTATACTTCACACCCGCTATCCGCCGATATATACCAATTTTCAGTGTTTTATCAATTAGTATTCAATATTGTCCAAAGTGAAGCTTCAATATGATTATACACGAACTTAAAAACTTTGTACATTTTGAGATAAAGAAATTTGTGCATGTTATAATTGGGTTATATGGCAGAGTTAACATATAAAGATGCAGTATCGTTAATAAAAGACAGATTAGATATAGTCGATGTCATTTCAAAGCGGGTAATTCTCAAAAAAACCGGAGGGAATTATTGGGGGTTATGTCCGTTTCATAATGAAAAGACGCCGTCTTTTAGCGTAAACCCGCAAAAACAGATATATAAGTGTTTTGGTTGCGGTGAGGGCGGTGATGTTTTTAGCTTTTTGATGAAGATAAATAATCAATCTTTCTCCGAAATGATAAAGGAACAAGCTGAAATATTAGGGATTGAGCTTCCGAAAACGCATAGTGATTCTAATCAAAGTTTAAAAAAACAGATTTGTGATGCATTGTATTGTGCGGCTGAGCATTATTCAAAAAATTTGCTTAATAATAAAAACGGCAAGGCTTATCAGTATATTTTAAAACGCGGTTTTGGGGATGATGTAATAGAAAAATATAAACTCGGTGCTTCAATTGACAGTTATGAAGATTTACAATCAGCGTTATCTAAAAAGTTTAGTATGGAAGTGTTGGAGCAGGCGGGACTTGTCATAAAACGTGAGCGAAATCGCGGGTATGTTGATCGGTTTAAAAACCGGTTGATGATTCCAATATTCAGTGAAAAAGGTGATATAGTTGCATTTGGGGCAAGAGCACTGGAGGACGGGCAAAATCCTAAGTACTTAAACTCTTCAGAGACACCGGTTTACAATAAAAGCCAGATTTTATACGGTTTATATCAGGCAAAAGACGCTATAAAAGAAGAAGATTCCATAATAATTATGGAAGGCTATTTTGATGTTATTTCCGCACAGGTAAACGGGGTGAAAAACTGTGTTGGTGCTTGCGGGACTGCGCTTACTGAAAATCACATAAAAATTATATCAAGATATACTAATTCAAGAAAAATATATCTGGCATTTGATACTGACAGTGCCGGACGTAAGGCTACAGAGCGCGGGGCGGAGATTATAAAAGATGCTTTCTCGGGGCTTGGGAATATTAAACAGTTCGATGAAAGCTTTTCTTCTGTCAACAACGACAGGTATGCTTGTGAAATCAGAGTCGTGACACCGGTGCAGGGTAAGGATCCGGACGAGTTTATAAAAGAGTTTGGGGCTGATGAGTACAAGAAATACGTTCGTTCTGCTCCGCTGTTGATTGATTTTCAAATTAACGAAGTTTTGAAAAATAAAAAAAACTCCATGTCTCCTATTGAAAAAAGTAACCTTGTAAAACAAGTCCTTCCTTATTTAAATGAGATTAATAACAGCATAGTCAGGGATGAATATGTGAAAATCGTTGCAGGACGATTGCAAATTGATGAGGCGTCCCTTAAAAACCAACTTTCATACGGTGTGTCCGATTTTAAAAAGAAAATGAGTGAAAACTCTACACCAATTGTTAAGAAAAGTTTAAATATTTCAGAAAAAGCGCAAAAAAATTTATTGTCACTTTATTTAATAAACGAAAGTATTTATAGTATTCAAACTCTGAATGATATATTAAAAAATGTAGAATTTACAAATGATAAGTTAATAATTGTAAAAGATACAATTGACAAATTGTCCCAAAGGATAAATAATGTTAAAGAATTGACTGAGACCCTGTACACAGAATTTGCCGAGGACAATGAGCTCAAAGAGATTATAACAGATTTAATATATTTATCCGACAGTTTCAAAAATCTGTCAGATAGGGATTTTAGGGTAGCTATAAATGAAAATATTGAAACAATAAATTCGTTTAAGCAAAAGGAAGCTCAAAACAGATTGCGCTCAGAATATCAAAAGGCAAATGACGACGAATTACAAGCAATACAAATTCAAATGCAACTAAGAGAAAAGTTAAAAAATAAGCTAAGAACTGGAGACACAATTAATGAGTAGAAAAAGAATGTCCGACAAGTCACTCGTAAGTATCATTGATGAAGATGAACTTCAAGATGATGTAGGTGGTGACGATTTATTTAGCGAACCCGAAACTATTGTAGCCGAAAATATTGATGTTGTTATTGGAAAATCAGGTGCTATGGCTACTGATGATATGTATATTCCGCAAAATGACGATGAGTCTGATTTGGAAGATTCTTCTGATATTACAGTTCCACGCGGTATCTCTCTTGATGATCCGGTTAGAATGTATTTAAGAGAGATTGGTCGTATCAAACTGCTTACGGCAGACGAAGAGATTGATCTTGCTCGAAAGATTATTCAAGGTGGCAATGTTGGTGCTGTTGCAAAAAGAAAACTTGTTCAGGCTAACCTTCGACTTGTTGTTTCTATTGCAAAAAAATATGTAGGTCGCGGCATGCTCTTTTTGGATCTTATTCAGGAAGGTAATCTCGGTTTGATAAGAGCCGCTGAAAAATTTGACCACGAAAGAGGTTACAAGTTTTCTACTTATGCAACATGGTGGATTAGACAAGCTATAACAAGAGCTATTGCTGATCAGGCCAGAACTATCAGAATCCCTGTTCATATGGTTGAAACAATTAACAAATTGAAAAAAGTTACCAGAAAATTGGCACAAGAACTCTCTCGTAAGCCGACCGAGGATGAACTTGCTCAAGAGATGAATATTTCTATATCTAAGCTAAGAGAGATTATAAAAGTTGCTCAAGAGCCTCTGTCTTTGGAAACTCCTATCGGTAAAGAAGAAGACTCAAGATTGGGTGATTTTATTGAAGATAAAGATGCAGATGCTCCGGTTAAGACAGTTGCTCATGAACTTTTAAGAGAAGATTTAGCTGAAGTATTGAGCGGTTTGTCACCTCGTGAACGTGACGTATTGCGTTTGCGTTTCGGTATGGATGACGGTCGTCAAAGAACTCTTGAGGAAGTTGGACAACTATTTGGTGTTACAAGAGAACGTATCAGACAAATTGAAGCTAAAGCTCTCAGAAAACTTCGTCACCCGAACAGAAGCAAACGTCTCAGAGAGTACGTTGAAGTTTAGAATATCAGGTCTATAGATTAAGAGCCCTCAACTATAAGAAGAGGGCTCTTAATATTCTAATTTCATTCACTTTTGCCTGTTTGGTGCAAGATTTGGTATAAAAATTATTCTTTTATAATTCTGCCGTCAGGTTTAATTTGAATAGGTTGTCCGTTGAAGGATTTAATGTAGTCAATCAGCATGTCTGTTTCTGTTCTGTCAGCTTCTTTAATCCGTTTTTCCGGTGCGTGAAGATTTTCAAGTCCTTCTGTACCGCCAAAAAGGTATGAATTATATGCTACCGTGTAAAATTTATCCGGTCTTGGATTTTTTTCATCGATCTTTTCTTGGGTACCGTCGTCATTAACCAGATATATGTTTTTCACTTTGTCGTCTTTGCCTATGGTATAGCGCAAGCCGGCTACTTGAACTGCACCTGTACGGTGATATTTTCTTGTCGCTTGGATTGCGTTATTCAGTGAGTCTACGATTTCTTTTTCGCTAAACCTGTACAAGTGCACGTGATTATAATATGGCATCATATCTGATATTTGTGCATCAGTGATAGGTCCTTTTTTGAAGCTTGAACGAATTGAGCCGGCGTTGTTTAAAACTATGTCGGCACCGGTATATTTTTTGTAAGCATCACAGAGGAAGGAGCTAATCGCATTTTCCGCTAATTCTTGTTCCGGTAAGTTTTTATAATCATTAGCAATCTCACCTACTACTTTAGGTTTACCCATAAATACGTTTGTTGCCAGCTTCACCAGCAGGCTTTCAGGCGTATTCTCTATTGATTTTATTTCATTTTTTGCTTGAATAATTTTTCCGTTTTCATCATAAACAACATCCAAAATCCCTATGTCGTGGCCGTTTTTACCTGCTTGAGTAATGATTACGGGCTCACCTCTTTTAGATGTGAAATAGTTGACTCCGGGGATTAAACCGTTGAGGGTATCGTGTGAGTGTGCGCCGTGTATTACATCAATACCGTTAACCAATTTTGCCAGAGCAACGTCGGCGTCAATACCCATGTGAGAAAGGACTATTATTTTATTTATACCGGCTTTTTCAAACTTATCGACTTCTTTTTGCACTTCTTGTATGGTTTCGGGCATGCTCATCATTTCAAAATCTTTGCAATAGTCCTTTGTCTCCTGGCTTACCCGCATAAACAAATCAGCCGGAGAAAGACCTATTATGCCGAATTTTTCTCCGTTTTTTTCTATAACAGTTGATCTTGCAAACCTTCCTGCAGCAACATCGTCATTCAATGCGCAATCTTTTTTTAGTTTCAAGTTCAGTCCTAATGATGGAAATTTATACGAATCCATTCTCTTAGAAAGCCCCAAAGAACCTCTCCAGTCAAAATCGTGGTTGCCGTGGACATTTGCATCGGGTTTTATTAGATTCATAATCTCAATGATTAGACTATTCTTCTTTTCGTTCCCGCCAACGTAGTTGTCACCGCCGAGAAAGACAAAAGTATCTTCGTTTAACTCTCTACTTTTTGCGCGAAACTTCGATACCTCAGTTTTAATCTTTGAGAATCCGTCTACGTGGCTATGTAAATCATTGGCGTAAAGACTCTTTATCCGTGTTGTTTTTTTAGGTGGTGTATTTTGAGATGGAGTTTTTTGCACAGGCATCTGTGTATATATTGCCTGATTATAAACTTGTTGCTGGTAATTTGGTATATTCATACAGTCCGCCACTTCCGTATATTAATTTAAAGATACTGATTGATTAAAATTGCTAGATAGTTAAGATTTATTTACAAAATTATAAAAAAAGCAATTTTTAATGCTTGATTGTTTTTATTAATATACGGTTAGTTATAATAACAAATTGGGTAGAAATAATGGTTGCAGGTTTGAATACGAATATAGCTTATAATCCAGGTTTCGGAAATAACAACGCTGGTATATACAAAGGAATACAAGGTACAGTTGTATCAAACGCTGAAAGCGTGAACAATATGGCTCGTTATGTATTAGGTACACCAGCTGTTGAGGAGCCATCTCTTGGTTCAAGCCTTGCAGGCACGATACCGTTTATGGGGATTTTCGGTACAATCCAGGCTTTTCCGTGGTTAAAGAAAAACTATAAAAATCCTCTCAATGCAATAAAAGATGCAAAATTAAATTATGAAATTACAAATCCTGATTCAAGATATAATTTTGGTGAAAATACGTTAAAGGTATTGAAAGAACAAAAACAAAGATTATTTAACGGAATTAGCGAAGCAGAGAAAATAAAATTGCAAGAAAATCGTAGTTTTCTCGGCAAAGGTTTAGACTTGATCCCCGGGTATAAGAAATTAAGAGCATCCGGATTCGGTCAAATGATGGGCAAGTCCGGTGCAGGTTGGATGTTAGTTTTTGACGGTGCAATAAAAACATTTACGGAAGTTGTTCCGACATTTGAAAAACTTGGAAGTGCAGCCGGATTTAGACAAGTAGGTAAAAGTGCAGCAATGGTGGCATCCGGTGCAGCTGGTTGGACCGGTGGTGAAATTGTTGGTTCTGCTGTTGGTGCTGCAATCGGTACTGCAATTTGCCCCGGTGTTGGTACAGCAATCGGCAAATTTGTTGGCGGATTTTTAGGTGGTACAGTCGGATTGCACTTTGCTAACAAAGCAACAAAATCAATAGTTGGTGAATCAGAATTGGAAAAGTCAATGAATGAAATTCAAGAAAATGCTATGAACAATAAGGATGCGCAAATTCTTCTGGCACAGCAAGCTTCGGCAAAAGCAGATGCAGCATTACAAATGTATCCTGAAGACGAACAAGCAAAGTTAATCAAAGAACAGGCAGATGCAATCTTGGCAGAATCTTCATTGGCGGATAATAATAATATTACTAATACTCAAAATATTGATGCTGAGCAAATTAAAGCTGCAGAAACTCAATCCTCTCCCTTGAATTTCGGTATGCTGTCCGGTATCCAAATTCCTACTGTTCCGGGATTTGATGGTGTAAATTATGATTTGAATGTCTATAATCAAGCAATGAAAAATGCAGCAATGTTTAACCCCAAAATGTATTCTAATAAATAAAAAGAACCGAGTAATTTCGGTTCTTTTTTGTAAATCTTCCCCTATTAGTCCAGTATTGCGTTCCAAGTTGACGGTAATTAATCCCTAAATGATACCGTCGTTTTGAGCTTTTATTAGTCCAGTAATGCCTCTAAGATTGCTGCATTTTTTGATGCGAGTGTGTTTTGACGAACTTGGTTTCTGTGTATGTAAGTTCTTAATGCTTCTCTTATAAGTTCTGATCTTGTACGATTTTCTGTGTTTGCAACTTGATCGATTTCATCTAAAAATTTTTCCGGCATTGAAATAAGTACTCTTGACATTTGTTCCTCCTGTGGTTAGGTTTAACTCGTTTCTCTTAATATCTCTCGTACTTATATAAACAATTCCTTGAAATAAAAATTGCTTATTTTGTATATATAAAATATATTTATATTAACAAAACTTAATAAAATTCCTGAAAAACACTTATAGTAAGGGTTAAAAAGTGAAAGTATACTGTTTTGACTTAAAGCTCATCAATATAGTCGTCATACTCCAGAAGATCGCCAGAATCTTTTTGTGCGGAGTCACTTTCAATTTTTATCAACCATCCGTTTTCATAGGGGCTGTCAGATAGTAATTCAGGTCGTTCAGCTATTAGTTCATTGATCTCCAAAACTCTGCCGCCTACCGGCATATAAATTTCAGAGGCAGTTTTAACAGACTCTATAGTAGCAAAGACTTCACCTTTTATAAACTCTGAGCCGACTTCCGGCAGCTCTACATAAACAATATCTCCCAATTGCGCCAATGCGTAATCCGTAAGCCCGATTTTATAGCCGTTTTCTTCCTCAAGTAAGTATTCGTGTGTCTTTGCGCA